>NZ_CABVDF010000008.1:0-31313 GCF_902497045.1 uncultured Blautia sp.
AACTTTTTCTGTCAATATTCTATTTTAAAGAAACTTTTGTAAATTTGCTCATTTTGCAGTAATTACCTATAATAGGCTGGTGCGGCAGATCATAATCTCCTGCAGAAAGTGATAAGTATATCTTTTACGCAGAAATTATAGTTGGCTGCTTCTGATTTCTCAAAAAAGAGGAATCAAGTATTACAGTAAAGTGAGGACATATTTATGGAAAAGAAATCAGGAAATTTCAGCGGATCGCTGGGGTTTGTACTGGCGGCAGCAGGAAGCGCAGTAGGAGTTGGCAATATCTGGCGTTTTCCTTATCTGGCAGCCCAGGACGGAGGCGGACTGTTTATTCTGGTATATCTGGTACTGGTGCTGACTTTTGGCTTTACACTTCTTACAACGGATATTGCCATTGGACGAAGGACAAAAAAGAATGCGCTGTATGCTTTTGGCGCAATTTCCCCAAAATGGAATTTTCTTGGAAAACTGACATTCCTTGTTCCGGCTCTGATCATGACATACTATTCTGTAATTGGAGGCTGGGTTACCAAATATGCAGTGACATATCTCAGTGGAAAGAGCAGCGCGGCAGCTGAAGACTCATATTTTACTGATTTTATTACAGCTCCTGCAGCTCCTATTGTATTTATGCTTGTTTTTCTTGCTATTACAGCATTTGTAGTATATGCGGGTGTGGATAAAGGTATTGAGCGTTTTTCAAGACTGGTAATGCCCGGACTTCTTCTTATGATTATCTGTATTGCAGTTTTTTCTCTGACACTGAAGCATACAGATGAAAGCGGAAACGTACGCACAGGACTTCAGGGGCTGGCGGTTTATCTTATCCCCAATTTTGAAGGTCTTACTTTCTCGAAGTTTCTGAAGATTCTTCTGGATGCAATGAGCCAGCTGTTTTTCTCATTAAGTGTATCTATGGGAATTATGATCACCTATGGTTCTTATGTAAAAAAAGATGTGGATCTGAACAAATCTATCCGTCAGATCGAATTTTTTGATACGGGCGTAGCTCTGCTGGCAGGTATGATGATCATTCCGGCAGTGTATGTATTTTCCGGTACAGAAGGTATGGCTTCCGGCCCAAGCCTGATGTTTGTATCTCTCCCTAAGGTATTTCATGCAATGGGAAAGGCAGGGATTATCGTAGGCCTTGTATTTTTTATCATGGTTGCTTTTGCAGCCCTGACCTCCTGCGTATCGATCATGGAAACCCTGGTGGCAAGCTGCATGACACTGTTCAAAACAACAAGAAAAAAAATGAGTCTGATCATCGGGGTGATTTCTGCGGCAGCAGCCATAGTGATATGTCTTGGCTACAATGTATTTTACTTTGAACTTGCACTTCCAAACGGACAGACGGCACAGCTGCTGGATGTTATGGACTATATCAGCAATTCCTTCCTGATGCCTTTGATTTCTTTTCTTACCTGTATTTTTGTGGGATGGGTTATCAAGCCAAAATGGATACAGGAAGAAATGGAATCCAGCGGTCATGTGTTTCAGCGTAAAAAATTATATGCCTTTATGATCCGCTATGTGGCGCCTGTGATCATGGCAGTTCTTTTCCTGCAGTCCACAGGACTTCTGAAATAAAAGCAGGGCAAAATAAGAGCATGATTTTCTGATCCGGAGATGCCGGAAAAAAGAATCATGCTCTTATTTTATTATAATGCGTTTAAAAAATTCAGTGATCCAACAGGATTTTCCGTACCTTTTTCAAGCAGTGCGATCAGTCCCCGGATGGTTTCTCCAATTTCTTCAGAAGTGGAGGGAACCAGGGTATTGTCCAGCTTGATAGAAAGCACGATCAATACAATCTCAGCCAGGGCAGCAGGATAGTCAAAGTGGATCTCGCCGTTGTCAATACCCTGCTGGATAATCTGGGTCAGAGTGGGTTTCAGTTCGCTGATCAGATGTTTGAGGTATTGATGGTGGAGAAAAGTTTCTGCCTGAGCGCTTTCTGCTTTTCCGGTGGAATCCTGTTTCTGGAATTCTTCTCTGGAATTCCGGCAGGCCTGAAAGATCATGGCCATTCTGGTAAAGGGTGAGATTTCTGTCTGGGCGGCCAGCTGCTTGGCAGTTTCCAGAGGCTTTTCATAATTACGTTCTACCAGAGCCTCCAGAATGGCATCTTTGGATGGAAAATAATAATAAATACTTCCTTTGCCGATTCCGGCAGTCTGTGCGATCTCACTTACAGAGATGGTCTGTATGTTCTTTTTGTCTAATAGTTCCTGGAAGGCATCCAGGATTCTGTTGTACTTTTCTGAAGATGGCATGTGTCATCCGTCTCCTTTGATCTAGAATAGAATAATTGTAATCCTAAGTATAGCATACATTGTATCATAGTTCCAATTGGAAAATCTGGACAGAAAAATCAGATCCTTCTTCAGAAAAATTGGGAAAAAGCAATATTGACCGCTGGTCGAAAAGATGATAGATTAAATATAAACAGATTCGACTAACGGTCGAAAAAATAAAGGGAGGATGTTTTTTTATGACATACGCAGAGTTTTTTGCGCAGATCAAAGGAAAATTTATGGAGGCAGATGTGAGTAATATCACAGAGCATCTGGCCTATCAGTTTAATATTGTTGGCGAAGCAGAGGGTATTTTTTATGTGGAAGTAAAAGAAGGGAAACTTTATGTGGAACCTTATGAATATTTTGACAGAGACGCCATGTTTACGGCAAAGGCAGAGACATTTATGAAGATTGCAGAAAATAAGCTGGATCCGGTCATGGCATTTACTATGCAGAAAATGAAGGCAGAGGGAAATTTTGACAAAGCCCTGAAGCTGAAAGAACTGATCGACAGCAGGAAGTAAGGCATCAGGAGAGTGGATCATGAAAAAATGGATAGGTGGAGCAGCTGCTCTTCTTGGGCTGCTGACGATTTCTGAAATGGGAAGTGCGGCATATTTTTATCGCAGGACCATGAAGAGAAGCAATGCAAAAAAGGAAAGAACAGTAAAAATGGCAGGTACGGACTGGAACCAGTATATGCCGTTGATCCAGGAAAGAAAAGCGTATATGCTGGCGCAGCCTCATGAAGACGTATATCAGGAAACCAGGGACGGACTGCGGCTTCATGCCACATATTTTCCAGGTCCGGACAAATCCAGGATCGTAATTTGTTTTCATGGATATACCAGTGAGGGAATGAGCGATTATATCGGACTTTCCGACTATTATATGAAAAAAGGTTACGGAATGCTTCTTCCGGATGCCCGGGCACATGGAAAAAGTGAGGGAACCTATATCGGGTTTGGATGTCTGGATCGATATGATGCTCTGGGCTGGATAAACTGGGTCATAGAACAGTGCGGACCCCAGGTACAGATTCTTCTTCACGGAAATTCCATGGGAGGCGCTACCGTGCTGATGACTAGCAGTCTGGAAGAGCTTCCGGAACAGGTAAAAGGAATCGTTTCGGACTGCGCTTTTACTTCGCCTAAGGAAGTTTTTACTCATGTGCTTCATTCCATGTACCATCTTCCGGCATTTCCCATGATCCAGATATCAGACCGGATCAATAAAAAGAAGGCGGGATATGGACTGGACGAATGTAATGCAGCCAGAGAGGTACAGAAAGCAAAGGTTCCGATTCTTCTGATCCATGGGGATGCGGATACTTTTGTGCCGGAAAGCATGTGTGAAAAAATATATGAAAACTGTGCAGTTCCCAGTACCAGACTGATCATTTCGGGCGCTGCTCATGCAGAAAGCTATTATAAAGACATGGAAGCCTATGAGAAGGCTTTGGATACGTTTATCGGAGGTATTGTCAAATGATGAGAAAAAGAAAAGGATATCCTGTTTACCCATTGACGGCAGCACAGAAATTTCATTTATACTATCAGAGCTTTTGCCCTAAAAAAGAGGTCCTGAATATTGGAACAAGCCTTACCATCGAGGTGGATCTGGATTTTGAGCTTCTGAAGGAATGTATTTATAAGGCTTATGAACGCTGTGATTCCATGCGCCTTCGTTTTGCTCACGACAAGGAGGGTACTTATTATCAGTACGTTGTGGATAAAGAGGAGAGGGACATTGAATTTGTGGACTTTTCTCAGGGGACGCTGGAAGAGGCGGAAAGGACTATGCGGGAATGGACAGCAGTTCCTTTTAAGCGCGATGATTCTCCTATGAACCGTATTGTAATGATCAAAATGCCGGAAGGCTACAATGGGATTTATTTTCTGGCAGACCATATGACTATGGACGCCCAGTCCCTGATCTGCTTTATGAAGGACATCATTGAACTGTACTGCAGCACCCAGTATGAGGGTGTGGAGCCGCCAAAGGAAATGGCTTCCTATATTGAACAGCTGAAAAAGGATCTTGCCTATGAGGAAGGCTGTAAGGCAAAACAGCGTGATGAGGAATTTTTCAAAAATCTTATCGCAGAGTCAGAGCCGATCTTTAATGGAATAGACGGAACAAGGCTTCTGGATCAGGTACGTCAGCGCTATGACAACCCGGACGAGCGCGCGGTAGTAGACGTATCTGATTCTGTAGATTCAGAACTGGATATTTTCCATCTGGAAGAAGAGCCTACAAAACGCCTGATGGATTTCTGCGAAAAATATCATATTTCTCTGGCATGTCTGCTGCTTATGGGACTTCGTACATATTTCCAGAAAGAAAACGGCAATGATGACGTTTCTATTAATACCGCCATCGCCCGCCGAGCCACTTTGAAGGAGAAAAAATCAGGAGGAACAAGGATTCATTCCTTCCCGTTCCGTACCGTGATCTCTCAGGACAAAACCTTCCTGGAAGGAATCTATGAGATTCGTGACCGTCAGAATGAAATGTTCCGTCATGCAAACTATGATCCGGTTGCTTATTTTGCAGAGAGAAGCAGAAGATATTCTACCAGACAGGGACATACCTATGAGCCAATGGCGCTTACCTATCAGCCAATGACTTTAAGAGAAAAGGGACTGGAAAAGCTGGGAGATATTAAATATAAGACAAAATGGTATCCAAACGGAGCCACTACCCAGGCTATGTATCTGACTGTTATGCACCGTCCGGAGGACAATGGTCTGGACTTTAATTTTGAGCATCAGATCAAGGCTGTGTCCAGAGAAAAGCTGGAGTATTTATACTATTATCTCTGCAAGATTATGTTTAAAGGAACAGAGAAACCAAATCTTCCTATAGGAGATATCATTAAACTTGTTTAAGATGAGAAAATATGTGTCTGCAGAAAAAAGGTGAAAGGGCAGACCGAATTAATATAAAAACGTATAAAAAGGAGATCGAATATGTTTGAGAAGCTGGTAGAAGTAATCTGTAATTATGTAGAGGTTGAGCCGGAGAATATTACTCCGGAATCCAGATTTATGGAAGATCTGGGATTTACCTCCTTTGATTTTATGAGTATGCTGGGAGATCTGGAGGATGAATTTGATATTGAGATCGATCAGCAGGAAGCTGCAGATATCCGTACAGTAGGAGAAGCTGCCGCATACATGGAGCGTTTATCTTAGGCAAGAATAAGAAAAATAAGGAAGGAAAAGGTGGAGAAATGGCAGAAACCATACGCGAGATCGTCATTCAGGCGGCAGAGGAATTTGGAGACGGAGATGCGGTTCGTTATAAAACCGGAAAAAAAGAAATTGCATCAAAATCTTATGCAGAATTAAGAAGAGACAGTGAACGTTTTTCCTGTGTGCTGGAAAAGCTGGGAGAGCAGGGAAATCATGTGGCGATCACAGGAATGAATTCCTACACCTGGCTGACAGCTTATCTGGGAACAGTCAACAGCGCAAGTGTGGCAGTGCCTCTGGACGTATCTCTCCCTGCAGAGGAAATGTGTGAACTGATCCACCGGGCAGACGCAACGGTTTTTGTTGTGGATGAGGTCCGCAGGGATGTTGCTGCCATAGTAAAGGAACGCTGTCCAAAGCTGAAATATCTGATTTCCATGCAGAAAGAAGAGTCGGATGAAGAGGCGCTTTCTTTCTGGAAACTGGTGGAAGAAGCCGAGGATGTCTGTAAGATCGTTCCTTCTCCGGAGGATCTGTGCACGATCATGTTTACTTCCGGAACAACAGGAAAAAGCAAGGGTGTTATGCTCACCCACAGGAATCTGGCAGAAAATGCAACCTGCCTTGATATGAAACTTCCGAAACGTACAGTAGCATTGTCCGTACTTCCGGTTCATCATGCCTATTGTCTGACTATGGATATTCTCAAAGGAATGACACTGGGAGCTATCATCTGTATCAATGATTCTCTTCTTCGTGTGGCAAAAAATATTAAGCTGTTTCAGCCAAATATGATCCTGATGGTGCCTCTGATGATCGAGACCATGGCAAAAAAACTGGAAGATGCGGCAGGACTTCCCCCTGAAATTGTAAAAAAGGAAGTGTTTGGAGAGAGTTTCCATACTATCTGCAGCGGCGGCGCATATCTGAACCCTGCTTATGTGGATCTGTTTCAGCGCTATGGGATTAAGATCCTTCAGGGCTATGGAATGACAGAATGTGCTCCGGTCATCAGTACAACCGTTCCGTGGAATATCCGCAAAGATTCTGTAGGGCAGCTGCTTCCCAACTGTGAGGCAAAGACAGTAGATAAGGAACTGTGGGTACGGGGAAGCAGCGTCATGAAGGGATATTATAAGATGCCCCAAGAGACTGCAGAAGTTCTTACGGAGGACGGATGGCTTCGCACCGGAGACCTGGGGTATGTGGACGAAGAGGGATTTGTGTATCTGACCGGAAGAAAGAAAAACCTGATCATTACAAAAAACGGTGAAAATGTTTCTCCGGAAGAACTGGAAAACAAGATCGGTGAACATCGTCTGGTACAGGAAATTCTGGTAAGGGAAAAAAACGGAGTCATTGAGGCGGAGATTTTTCCGGATTATGAGTACGCAAAGAAAAAAGAGATCACGGAGATTCAGTCTGTGCTGCAGGAAGTGGTGGATGATTATAACAAAACTGCACCTGCCCATAAGAGAGTTTACAGCCTTAAAGTCAGAGAGACAGAATTTGAAAAAACACCTTCCAAAAAAATAAAAAGATATTAAGGATATTTCCCCCGGAACAGAGTGTTTCCGGGGAGTTTTGTTTGCTTGATTTTTCCCTTCTGATACCATACAATAAGACTGTGAGATACACTTTATCAAAGAAAATTGGAGCAGAAAAGATGAAAAAACACAGACGATTACAGCTGATCTCCCGTTTTTTTGTGGGAGCCAGAGGCGCTTTTGCGGCAGCAGTGGCTGCCTCTTTTATTACTACCATATTAAATTCTCTGACGCCCCAGATATTCCGCTTTACCATTGATTCGGTGCTGGGAAGCAGCAGATACCCGTATCTGTCAGAGCATTTGTGGGTGATGGCGCTGATTCTGGCGGCAGTGGCTCTTCTTTCCGGCGCTGCCATGTTTGTAAGCAGGTATCACACTGCCAGGGCAGGAGAGAATTTTGCCAAAAATATGAGGGATACGTTGTTTGCCCATGTACAGAAACTTCCTATGAGCTGGCATGATAAAAACCAGACAGGAGATATCATCCAGCGTTGTACTTCCGATGTGGAAGTAATACGGAATTTTGTAGTCACGCAGCTTCTGGAAGTGTTCCGTACGATTTTTCTGGTGGCGGTTTCCTTTGGGATGATGGTTGCCATGAATGTGAAGCTTTCCATGATCGTTCTTTTATTTGTGCCTCTGGTAGTTGTGTACTCGGCTGTTTTTTACAGGCTTATTGCCAGACGGTTTACTGATGCAGATGAAGCAGAGGGAGAATTGTCCACAGTGGTGCAGGAAAATGCCACCGGCGTTCGTGTTGTACGGGCCTTTGGCCGGGAAAAATATGAGATGGACCGGTTCCTGGAGAAGAATAATGCTTTTGCAAACTTATGGATCCGACTGGGAACTCTTTCCGGTCTTTACTGGGGCGTGGGGGATCTGATCACAGGTCTTCAGGTTGTTACGATCATTGTACTGGGAGCTGTGGAGGCCGTACATGGAAATATTTCCGTAGGAGAATTTGTGGCTTTTGCTTCCTATAATACTGCTCTGGTATGGCCGATCCGGGGACTGGGAAGGATTTTATCTGACATGAGTAAGGCTGGTGTGTCTTTTGACCGTGTAGATTACATACTGGGCAGTCAGGAGGAGGGATATCAGAAAGATCCTTCTTCTGAAGTTTTTGCGAAACATGTGGACAGAGATGGGAAATTGTGGAAATCTTATGATATTTCCTTCAGTCATGTGGATTTTCAGTATGAGGATGGCAAAAAAGTTCTGGATGATGTATCTTTTTACATTCCTCAGGGGGCTGTTTTTGGGATTCTGGGAGGTACAGGAAGTGGAAAATCCACAATTGTACAGCTGCTGGAAAGATTTTATTCTCTGAAAGACCAGAGGAGTTCCATTACCATTGGAGGAAAGGATATCCAGGAGATTCCTCTGGAACAGCTGCGCCGTAATATTGGCATGGTGATTCAGGAGCCATTTCTTTATTCCAGAACCATCCGGGAAAATATTGCTGCCTCCAGGCCGGAAGCGACGATGGAGGAAATCCGTGAAGCGGCCCGAATCGCTTGTGTGGATGATGCCATCATGAGTTTTCCGGACGGCTATGAAACACTGGTGGGTGAAAGGGGCGTTACTCTTTCCGGAGGACAGAGACAGCGTGTCGCCATTGCGCGGATGCTTCTTCAGAAAGCTCCGATCATGGTGTTTGACGATTCACTTTCCGCTGTGGATTCAGAGACAGACCACAAGATCCGGCAGGCTCTGAAGGAGTGTATGAAGGATCCGACAGTAATCCTGATCTCCCATCGTATTACGACACTTATGGGAGCTTCTCAGATTCTGGTTCTGAATCAGGGAAAAATAGAAGAAATGGGAACCCATCAGGAGCTGATAGAAAGAAACGGGATCTATCGGCAGATTTATGAGATACAGATGAGTCATGACGACAGAAAAGAGGTGAGAAGTAATGGCAGCTTATGAAGAACAGGAGTATACGAAGCCTTTTCAGTTTAAAATATGGGCAAAAATGCTGCCCTACTTTAAACCATATAAAAAATATTTTTTTATCACCTTCAGTCTGAATATTCTTCTGGCAGGGGTGGATGTACTGGTTCCGCTGTTTCAGAGCTATGCCATTGATCATTTTATTATTCCGGATTCGCTGAAAGGGATCCATGCGTTTGCCCTGGTATATGTGGCGGTGATCGTGGCTCAGACCATCAGTGTGTATCTGTCTGTACATGCAGCGACAACTATTGAAATGAATATAGGAAAGGATCTGAAATGGGCGCAGTTCAGACACCTGCAGACCTTATCCTTTTCTTATTATAATACTACTCCTGTGGGATATATCCACGCTCGTGTCATGAGTGATACCCTTCGTATTGCAGGAATGATCGCCTGGGGGCTGGTGGATATGTTCTGGGCGCTGATTTATGTGGCAGGCGTGTTTGCCATCATGTTCTTTCTGAATGCCCGGCTGGCTTTTCTGCTTCTTCTGATCGTGCCCTGTATTGCTGTGCTGACCGTGTTTTTTCAGAACAGGATCCTTCATTGGAACAGAAAGGTTCGTAAGATCAATTCTCAGATCACAAATGCCTATAATGAAGGGATCACAGGAGTAAAAACCTCCAAAAGCATGGTTATTGAGAAAGAGAATGAACAGGCATTTTTTAAGATTACAGAAGATATGAAGTATGCTGGATGCAGGGCGGCGAAGCTGAATGCGATCTTTATTCCAACCATTCTTTTTTTCAGTTCTGTAGCTTCTGCTCTGGTTCTTTCCAGAGGCGGCTACATGGTTCAGAAGGATCTGATCCAGCTGGGAACGCTGTCTGTATTTATTTCTTATGCAGTGGTTATTTTTGAACCGATCCAGCAGCTGGCAAGGCTTCTTGCAGATCTGATTTCCTGTCAGGCTAATATTGAGCGTGTTATGGATCTTTTAAGCCAGGAGCCAAATGTAGTGGACAGCAGGGAAGTGCAGGAAAAATACGGAGATAATTTCCAGCCTAAAAAGGAAAACTGGGAAAAGATCAGGGGAGATATTGTGTTTGAGGATGTTTCTTTCCGATATCCGGACGGAAAGGAGTATGTACTGGAGCATTTTAACCTTCATGTTCCGGCAGGTACAAACGTTGCCATTGTAGGTGAAACCGGGGCAGGAAAGTCAACTCTGGTAAATCTTGCCGGGCGTTTTTTTGAACCGACAAGCGGGCGTATCCTGATTGACGGTGTAGATTACCGGGAGCGTTCCCAGCTGTGGCTTCACAGCCAGATTGGATATGTACTGCAAAATCCCCATCTGTTCAGCGGAACAGTAAAAGAAAACATCCGGTATGGCCGTCTTAACGCCACAGATGAGGAAATCATCCGGGCTGCTAGAAGCGTATCTGCAGATGTGGTGGTCAATAAACTGGAAAAGGGCTATGACAGTGATGTGGGAGAAAGCGGCGGCAGACTTTCCACCGGGGAAAAGCAGCTGATCTCTTTTGCCCGGGCCATTCTGGCTGATCCGGCGATCTTTGTACTGGATGAGGCAACCTCCTCTATCGATACAGGAACAGAGCAGCTGATCCAGAAAGCTACAGAGAAACTTCTGAAAGGACATACCTCCTTTGTGATCGCCCATCGCCTTTCTACTATCCGCAATGCGGATCTGATTCTGGTTGTTAAGGACGGAAAGATCATCGAACAGGGAACCCATAAGGAGCTTCTGGCAGAAAAAGGCTATTATCATGATCTGTATTATATGCAGTTTGAGGAAGAAGCTGCGATGCAGGTATTTGCGGAGCAGGACGGAATATGAACTTCCATAAACTGCCATGTTAAGAACTTTTTCCTTGTGTTTACCGAGCTGGTAGTTTATAGTGAAAATATAACTGACGGTCAGTTTTGCTGTGATAAGGAGGGGTGTCTATGTTCACTTTTTTAAATTCCGAAAGTCTGTGGATTGGAACAGACATGAAGCGGTTTAATCAGCTTCGGGATGTTCTGGAGCGTGAAGGTATTGCTTATCGTCACAAGGTAAAAAACCGTATGGGATAGTGGAGCGGCAGCGGATCTATGAGAGGAAGGACGGGAAGCGCAGGGATGTCTGCAGGCGATACCTATGAATATGAAATCCTGGTATATAAAAGAGACTGGGAAAAAGCAAAAAAACTTACAGGGACAGAGTGATCTTAACGGGATCTCCTCAATACTGCGGTAATTGATGATTGCAGTATTGGGGAGATCTTTTTTTACAAAAACATCAAAGTTTTTTACAAAGATTTTACTCAACCAGGATTTTGAACTTAACTTTTTCTTCTTATAATGACACTTGTCAATGAGAAAAACAAATAAAAAATTTCATAAAAAAGAGGAGACTTATCATGAAGAAAAAAATCGTTGGAATCTTAGCAGCAGCAGTAATCGGAACAACCGCATTTGCAACAGTAGCAAGTGCAGCAAGCGGAACAATTAATGTTATTTCCCGTGAGGATGGTTCCGGAACAAGAGGCGCTTTTATTGAACTGTTTGGCATTCAGGAAGAAAAAGACGGAGAAAAGGTTGATATGACAACTGAAGATGCAAGCATCACAAACAGCACATCCGTAATGATGACAACAGTAGCTGGTGACGAGAATGCCATTGGTTATATTTCTCTTGGTTCTCTGAACGATACCGTAAAAGCAGTTAAGATTGATGGTGCAGAGGCTACTGCTGAGAATGTTGCAGATGAAAGCTATAAAGTGTCCCGTCCGTTCAACATTGTAACTGGTGAAAAAGCAAGTGAAGCTGCACAGGATTTTGTAAGCTATATTATGAGTGCAGACGGACAGCAGATCATTGAGGATAACGGTTATATCAAAGCAGATGCAGAGGCTGGCGCTTACGAGGCAACAGAGGCAGAGGGCAAGGTTGTTGTTGCAGGTTCTTCTTCTGTATCTCCTGTAATGGAAAAACTGAAAGAGGCTTATGAGGCAGTAAACAAGAATGTAACTGTTGAAGTTCAGCAGAGTGATTCTACAACAGGAGTAACATCTGCAGCAGAAGGAATCTGTGATATCGGAATGGCTTCCCGTGAACTGAAGGATGAGGAAAAAGAACTTGGCCTTACAGCTACCGTAATCGCACAGGACGGAATTGCAGTGGTTGTAAATACATCTAATGAGACTGAGGATCTTACAAGCGATCAGGTAAAAGCAATCTTTACTGGTGAGACAACTGAGTGGGAAGATCTTGCAAAATAAGATCAGTACAACATGAAGGAACGCAAAGGGGCCCGGCTTACCGGGCTTCTGTTCTGTAATCATGAAGTCAGAGAGGAAGATATCTTTTATGAGTATAAAAAATACATCTAAGGTTTCTATAGACAGGATCAAAGAGAAGGGAATGAAAACAGTGTTCATGGTGGCAGCCTGCGTTTCTGTTCTTGCAGTGCTTTTGATCTGTCTGTTTCTTTTTGCCAGTGGAATTCCGGCGATCGGAGAAATCGGTCCAACGAAATTCCTTTTTGGAACAACATGGAAACCATCAAATAATCTGTATGGGATTTTTCCCATGATCGTAGCCAGCATTTATGTAACCGGAGGTGCTATTCTGGTAGGTGTTCCGATTGCTCTCTTTACCTCTGTGTTTATGGCGCGTTACTGCCCGAAAAAAATCTACAGACCGCTGAAATCAGGCATTGAGCTGATGGCAGGAGTTCCCTCTATTGTATATGGATTTTTCGGTTTGGTAGTGATGGTTCCGTTTATCCGAAATACATTTGGAGGCACAGGAACCAGCTGGCTTGCAGCCTCTCTGCTTCTTGGAATCATGATCCTTCCCACTATCATAGGCCCTACGGAATCTGCACTTAGAAGTGTACCTGAGAGCTATTATGAGGGCTCGCTGGCTCTTGGGGCAACAAAGGAACGCAGTATTTTCTGCGTGATGCTTCCTGCAGCAAAATCAGGTATTCTTGCAGCAGTTGTTCTTGGCATCGGTCGTGCCATCGGAGAGACTATGGCAGTGATCATGGTAGCAGGAAACCAGGCAAGAATGCCTCAGGGAATCCTGAAAGGACTCCGTACGATGACAGCAAATATTGTTACAGAAATGGGATATGCAACAGGCCTTCACAGAGAAGCTCTGATTGCTACCGGTGTGGTACTGTTTGTATTTATCCTCATTATAAATCTCAGTCTTTCACTTCTGAACAGGAGGGCGGAAAATGCAAACTAATGCGGCAGTTGCCAATTCAGAAATTCAGACAAAAAAGAGAAACAGCTCTTCTGCAGGCAGTCAGCTGAAATCTTATCTTCGCCATCCGGGTTCAGGAATCCTTGCATTGTTAACCGGAGTGGCGGCAGTCCTTACTTTTGCAGTGCTGCTGTTTCTGGTAGGATACATTCTGGTAAAGGGTATTCCTTATCTGACTCCATCTCTGTTCAGTCTGGAGTATAATTCAGAGAATGTGTCTCTGATGCCGTCTCTTATCAATACCTTTATTATGACGGTGATGACTCTTCTGATCGCAGCGCCGATCGGGATTTTTGCAGCAATTTATCTTGTAGAATATGCAAAAAAAGGAAATCGGCTGGTGAAGGTTATCCGTATCACCGCAGAGACACTTTCCGGTATTCCATCTATTGTATTTGGACTTTTCGGTATGCTGTTTTTTGTAACTGCAATGAACTGGGGAATGTCTCTTATGGCAGGTATTTTTACTCTGGTGATCATGGTTCTTCCTTTGATCATGCGTACATCTGAGGAAGCCTTAAAGGCAGTTCCGGATTCTTATAGAGAGGCCAGCTTTGGTCTTGGCGCCGGAAAATTAAGAACTATTTTTACAATCGTGCTTCCTTCAGCAGTACCTGGCATTCTGGCCGGAATCATTCTGGCCATCGGACGTATTATCGGAGAAACAGCTGCACTTCTTTATACTTCCGGAACAGTAGCCCAGATACCGGATCTGATGGGATCGGGACGTACACTGGCTCTTCATATGTATGTGCTTTCCAGTGAGGGACTGCACATGAATCAGGCTTCTGCTACGGCAGTGGTGATCCTTGTTTTTGTACTGATCATCAACTGGCTTTCCGGCAAAGCAGCAAAAAGAATTGCGAAAGGATAAGGATACATGAGTAATAATACAAAGCTTTTGATTGAAAATATGAACCTTCATTACGGAAATTTTCATGCTCTGAAGGATATTAATATGCACATTCCGGAAAAGGAGATCACTGCATTTATCGGACCCAGCGGCTGTGGAAAATCCACACTTCTGAAATCCTTAAACAGAATGAATGACCTTGTAGAGGGCTGTGTGATCACTGGAAAGGTGGAGCTTGACGGACAGGATATTTACGGAGATATGGATGTAAATCTTCTGAGAAAAAGAGTGGGAATGGTTTTTCAGAAACCAAATCCTTTTCCAATGAGTATTTATGATAATATTGCATACGGACCAAGAACACATGGTATCCGCTCCAAGGCAAAACTGGATGATATCGTGGAAAAATCTCTTCGTGATGCTGCTATCTGGGACGAGGTAAAAGACCGTTTGAAAAAAAGTGCTCTTGGAATGTCAGGCGGACAGCAGCAGAGGCTTTGTATTGCAAGGGCGCTGGCAGTGCAGCCGGAGGTGCTTCTGATGGATGAGCCGACTTCCGCTCTTGATCCCATTTCCACTTCCAAGATCGAGGAGCTGGCAATGGAACTGAAAAAGGACTATACAATCGTAATGGTAACCCATAATATGCAGCAGGCAACCCGTATATCAGATAAAACTGCTTTTTTCCTTCTGGGAGAAGTGATAGAATTCAATGATACAGATACCTTATTCTCCATGCCGACGGATAAGAGGACAGAGGATTATATTACAGGGAGGTTTGGATGATATGACGACACGTTTTGAAAGACAGCTGGAGGAGCTGCATGTACAGATCATTACAATGGGAAGTCTCTGTGAAAAAGTAATTGCTTTTTCTGCAAAGGCCATACAGGGCGTGAATTGTTCCAAAGAGATTTTTGACACAGACAGAGAAATCGATGCAAAAGAAAGAGAAATAGAAAATATCTGTATGCGTCTTCTCTTGCATCAGCAGCCGGTAGCAAGGGATTTAAGAGAAATCTCTGCTGCTCTTAAGATGATCTCGGATATGGAGCGTATTGGCGATCAGGCAGCAGACATTGCGGATCTGGCAAGATTTATTGACAGAAACAGTGTGGAAATACCGAAAGAAATTGAAAAAATGGCAGATCAGACAGTTCGTATGGTGACAGAAAGCATTGATTCTTTTGTAAAAGCGGATTTGGATCTGTGCAGAAAAGTTATCAATGACGATGATATGGTAGATGAGAGCTTTGAACAGGTCAAGACAGAACTGACAGAGATGATCTACCACAGAAGTATTGATGCAAAAATGGCTCTTGATCTTCTTATGACGGCAAAATACATGGAACGTATTGGAGATCATGCAGTAAACATTGCAGAATGGGTAGAGTACTCGATCACTGGAATCCATAGAAATAATGAACATCAGAATCGGACCGGAGGAATCATAAATTGACAAAAAAGATTTTTAAATCTACGGTGCTTGTATCTGCTTCTGTGCTGATTCTGGGGATTGCTTTTGTTCTGGGAATTCTGTACCAGTATTTTGGAAAACAGCTGGATACGGAACTTGCCAGAGAGGCCAGCTATCTTGCCTATGGAGTAGAGCAGCAGGGTGAAGAATATCTGCAGCATCTGAAAAATACAGATTCAAGAATTACCTATATTGGAGAAGACGGAACGGTAATTTATGATAATGAGGCTGATGCAGCTGAAATGGAAAATCATAAGGATCGTGAGGAATTTCAGGAGGCGCTTGCTACAGGAGCAGGAGAGGCGCAGCGTATGTCCAGTACTTTGTCTGAAAAAACCGTTTATTATGCAAAAAGACTTTCGGATAATTCTGTACTTAGAGTATCCAGTACACAATATTCAGCTTTTGCCCTGGTGCTTCAGCTGATACAGCCGGTACTGTGCATTATATTTGTGATGCTGATCCTTGCAGGAGTTTTTGCTTCTAAGATAGCGGGAAAAATTGTAGAGCCGATTAATGAGCTTGATCTGGAAAAACCGGATGAAAATGAGATTTACGAAGAGGTGGCTCCTCTTCTTGGAAAGATCAACCGTCAGAATCGTCAGATCCGTACACAGCTTGAAGAGGCAAGAAGAAATCAGGAGGAATTCTCTATTATTACAGAAAATATGCAGGAAGGACTTCTGGTCATTGATTCCTATACAATGATCCTGTCCGGAAATTCCAGTGCCTGGAAGATTTTTCAGGTGGACAAGCCAGGAACGGGACGTAGCGTATATTCCCTGGACAGAAATGAAGATTTCCGAAAAGTAATCGAAACTGTGCTGGAGGGAAAACATGGAAGTGCCCTTCTTCATCTGGATAATGAGTTTGTACAGCTGATTGCCAATCCGGTAAACAGAGATGGAAAGACAGTTGGTGCAGTTCTTCTTCTGATGAATGAAACAGAGAAAGTGCAGAGAGAAAACCTCAGAAGAGAATTTTCTGCAAATGTTTCTCATGAACTGAAAACTCCTCTGACTTCCATTTCCGGATTTGCAGAGATTATTCAGGATGGTTTTGTAAAAGAAGAGGATGTTAAGAAATTTGCCGGAAGAATCTATAAGGAAGCTCAGAGACTGATCCAGCTTGTGGAAGATACGATTCGGATCTCTCAGCTGGATGAGGGAGAGAATCCGTATGAGTGGGAAAATATTGATCTTTATACAGTGGCGAAGGACGTATGCGGAAACCTGAATGAAGCTGCGAAGAAAAAGAACGTTCATCTGTATATCGAGGGAGAACGTCTGATCTGCCGTACAGTTCGTCCTATCCTGGAAGAAATTCTTTATAATCTTTGCGATAATGGTATCAAATACAATAAGGATAATGGCATAGTCACTATTCTTATTAAGGATCTCGGTAATGAAGTACAGTTATCTGTGGAGGATAACGGTATTGGGATCCCGCGCGAAGACCGGAAGAGAGTTTTTGAACGCTTTTACAGAGTGGATAAAAGCCATTCAAAGGAGATCGGAGGAACCGGACTTGGTCTTTCCATTGTAAAACATGGAGTTACTTTCCTTGGAGGAACACTGAAGCTTGTCAGTGAGGTGGATAAAGGAACTGAAATTACGGTGACTTTGCCGAAAAACAGAAGTGAGAAATAGGAATCGGGCAGGAGACAGATGATTTTTTATCTGTCTCCTGCCCGATTGAGTTTTAGTAGCAGTATGCGCCCTCATATCTGGGACAGGATTCCTTCTTGCGGGACTGATCTTTGCAGGTGCGGCACCGGTCACAGAATTCCTGCTCGTAACAGGTAGCGCACACACAGTTTCCGCAGGCGCTGCGGTCATACTCCGGAGAGCAGGTAAAGGGAACCTGATCTTTTTCATCATACTTTTCCTTCATAAAACATCATCCTCCTTTTTAATAGTCGGTTTTATAATAAAACCTTCCGTTGATAAAATCCGTTTTGATTATGTTTACAAAGGCCTGGGGATCTACCTCGGCAACCTTTTTTACAAGAAGCTTTGCCTCTTCGCGGGAGACAACAGAATAGATCATGGCAGTATTATCACCGCTGTAGCAGCCGGTTCCGTCCAGCCTTGTGGCAGAGTGATGAGACAGCTTGGAAATTTCTTCATAAACCTCATCAGGATGTCTGGTGATAATAAATAAAGTATGTTTTTTGTATCGCTGGTGGAGCATCTGAACCATCTGGGTGGATGTAAACTGAAAGATGATCGAATAAAGTGCCTTATCCCATCCAAACAGAAGACCTGCAGCTACCAGGATCACTGCGTTGCCGCAGAGGATGTAATTCCAGATATCCTGTCCGTTTTTTTCGGAAAAATAAATAGCAATAAAATCCGTTCCTCCGCTGCTGGTGTTTCCGATCAGGCACAGACTTACCACGAAACCATTGATGAGACCTCCGAAAATACTGATCAGAAGAGGATCATAGGTTATGGGCTGAGAAGGAATAAGGTCTGTCAGGATACTGGACAGTACGATCACAACGCAGGAACTCAAGGTGAACTTTATTCCGATATATTTCAGTCCTATCAGTACAGGAATCGCATTCAGGGCTACGTTGATCAGCGTATAGGGAATTTCCATACCGGCAAATTCACGGAAAATTCCCTGAATAAGAAGGGTCAGCCCGTTAAAGCCGCCTGGATAAAGTCCTCCGGCTCTTACAAAGGTTTTAATATTTACGGCAAAGATCACAGCTGCAATTACGGCACAGCCGTACCGTTTCATCTCAACTTTTGCATCCATATCCTTAAAGGCTGAAGAAATACTGCTCATATAGGCTCCCTCCATATCTTTTGGTAGTTATCTTTATCTGGCTTCCCAACGTCCGGAAGCACCGCATGGAAGAACAAGTCCGCTGGAAGTAACCGGAAGTCCGATTTCCTGTGAATCGACAGTTCCGTTATACTGTTTCAGTTCTGTTGCCAGCATGTAGGTAAGAACAGCTGGAGCAAGTCCTGTTGTATAGGAGTTGATAAGGAAAAACAGCGGATCCGGGCTGAGGAGCTTCGCACACAGCTTCACAAGTGGATGGATGGCATCCTCAATCTTCCAGATTTCGCCCTTGGGTCCTCTTCCATAGGAAGGAGGATCCATAATAATGGCATCATAATGGTTTCCTCTTCGGATTTCACGTTCTACAAATTTTACACAGTCATCTACCAGCCAGCGGATAGGCGCTTCAGCCAGACCGGAGGCTGCTGCGTTTTCTTTGGCCCAGGTGACCATGCCCTTGGATGCGTCTACATGAGTAACGCTGGCTCCTGCGGCAGCGGCTGCCAGAGTTGCGCCTCCTGTATAGGCAAAAAGGTTCAGAACTTTTACCGGGCGTCCGGCATTACGGATCTTATCTCCAAACCAGTCCCAGTTTACAGCCTGTTCCGGAAAAAGTCCGGTATGCTTAAAGCTGAACGGCTTCAGATGGAAGGTCAGGTGTTTATAGTGAAGATCCCACTGTTGGGGAAGATCAAAAAATTCCCATTCACCCCCGCCTTTTTTGCTGCGGTGATAGTGGGCGTTCATATTCTTCCAGCCCCGGCTTGCTTTTGGGGTATCCCAGATTACCTGTGGGTCCGGACGGACCAGTATATATTTTCCCCAGCGTTCCAGCTTTTCACCGCCGGAAGCGTCAATTACTTCGTATTCTTTCCATTGATCTGCAATCCACATAAATTGTAACCTCTCATTAGTCTTTATGATGCCAGGTTAAAAAGCGTCTTTTAATCCCAGCATCTCTTTATAGAATCAGTATAGGATAATGAATGAAAATCTGCAAGTGGAAATCAAGGGAGTTTTAGATATCCTGTATAAAATAAGGATGTTATTTTTCACAAATACAGTGATTACAGGACTTGACAACGGGGACTTTAGCATACTAAAATAGACGAGATAGCAAATTTCAGCAGTTTAAAATAAAAAAGTCCGAAAGGAAAGCGGAACGAGGAGGATAAAGATGGAGAAATATAGTGAAATGAGCAGAGAACAGCTTCTTACTTTAAAAAAAGAGCTGGAGCATCAGTACGCAGATATCAAGGCACAGGGACTTAATCTGGATATGTCCCGCGGTAAACCGGGAACAGAACAGCTTGACCTCTCCATGGGCATGATGCAGGTTCTGGCAAACGGAGAAGAACTGAAATGTGAAACTGGTGTAGACTGCCGTAACTACGGTGTGATCGACGGAATTCCTGAAGCAAAACGTCTTCTGGGACAGATTTCTGAGGTGGATCCGGAGCATATCATTATTTATGGAAACTCCAGCCTGAATGTTATGTTCGATTCTATCGCACGTTCTATGACACATGGTGTAATGGGAAACACTCCATGGTGTAAACTGGACAAAGTCAAATTCCTCTGCCCGGTACCGGGATATGACCGTCATTTTAAGATTACAGAGTTTTTTGGAATTGAAATGATCAATGTACCTATGTCTCCGGAAGGTCCGGATATGGATATGGTGGAAAAGCTTGTCAGTGAAGATGCTTCCATCAAAGGTATCTGGTGCGTACCAAAATATTCTAATCCACAGGGATATACCTATTCCGCAAGAACTGTCCAGAGATTTGCAAATCTGAAACCGGCAGCTCCGGATTTCCGTATTTACTGGGATAATGCCTACAGTGTACATCATCTTTATGATGAGGATCAGGATTTCCTTCTTGAGATCCTTACGGAGTGTGCAAAAGCCGGAAATCCAGATATTGTATACAAATTTACTTCTACATCCAAGATCAGTTTTCCTGGTTCCGGTATTGCAGCTGTTGCAGCATCTAAGGCAAATCTGGATGATTTCCGCAAATATATGCAGATCCAGACGATTGGTCATGATAAGCTGAACCAGCTCCGCCATGTAAAATTCTTTAAGAATCTGGAAGGAGTTCATGCACACATGAGAAAACATGCGGACATTATCCGTCCGAAATTTGAACTGGTGCTGAATATCCTGGAAAGAGAACTTGGCGGTCTGGGAATCGGAGAATGGACAAATCCTAAAGGCGGATATTTTATTTCTTTTGATTCTATGGAAGGCTGCGCAAAAAATATTGTAACAAAGGCAAAAGAGGCAGGCGTTGTGATGACAGGAGCAGGAGCTACTTATCCATACGGAAAGGATCCAAAAGACTCCAATATCCGTATCGCACCTACATTCCCGTCTATGGAAGAGCTGGAAAAAGCAGCCAAGGTATTTGTTGTCTGTGTGAAGCTGGCAAGTGTGGAGAAGCTTCTGGCAGAATAAGAAGAGAGAAAGTTTTCAGAGAATGTAAAAGGAGGTCCCATGGAAGAAGAAAAAACAGGTATGAGCACTGGCAGAAAGATTCTGATCAGTCTGATCGCAGTGCTGTTTCTGTTCACTGCGGCAGCTTATGGTTACGGAGTTTATTATTTTTCCGGACATTTTCTTCCGGGATCTCTCGTAAACGGGTTTAACTGTTCCTATATGGATCAGAAAGAGGCAGAAGAGCTTTTATCCAGGAAAACAGCGGCATATGTCCTTGCCGTAAGGACAAGGGGGAACGGGCAGGAAAGTATTTCAGCAGAGGAGATCGCTCTTGTCTATAAGCCGGACGGCAGTGTGAAAAAACTGATGCATCATCAGAAACGTTTTTTGTGGTTTATGGCCTTCAGCCAGCACAGCAATATGGAAACAGCCTCTTCTGTTACTTATGATAAAGAACTTTTTCAGCAAAAATTTTCAGCCCTGAAATGCCTGCAGGATAATCAGCAGCCGGCAGATGCATACATTGAAGATAATGGAAAAGAATTCGTGATCGTTCCGGAAATACAGGGAACCCTCGTAGACCAGGAAAAACTTGAAAAAACAGTGATAAAAGCAGTGACAACAGGAGATCCGGTTGTTGATCTTGAAAAAGACGGATGTTATATAAACCCGGAAATTTATCAGGATGATGAACGACTTGCAGCAGACTGCCGGCAGATGAATGAGCTGACAGATGTGGTAGTCACTTATGATTTCAGTGACCGTAAGGAAACGGTTGACAGAAATGTGATCCGGTCCTGGCTCACAAGAAATAAAGAAAAGGATCTTGTTCTTGATAAAGAAAAGATTGCTTCCTACATAAAGACATTGGCGGAAAAATATGATACAATAGGTGCGCAGCGGAGCTTTGCCACTTATGATAACAGGAATGTTTCTGTCATGGGCGGAGATTACGGATGGGTGATCGATCAGAAAAAGGAAACAGAAGCACTTTACAAGGCTGTTTCAGAAAAAGTAACTCAGGTTCGGGAGCCGGTATATCTTCAGAAGGCAATGAGCCGGGATGTAAATGATATCGGATACACTTATGTGGAAATCGATCTTCCCCGCCAGAGGCTGGTTGTTTATCATGATGGAAATCCTGTGGCAGATACAGGAATCTATGCATCCGGTGAAACGGAGACAGGTGTTTATACAGCAGGTGAGCTGCAGTCTCCGGCAGAATTAAGCGGAGGTACGGTCAATTTTCTTATTCCTTACGGAGAAGGAAAGGGAATTGTTGATAATCCTGCACTGACACAGAGCGATGTGGGAGGCTGGACCGGAGAAATTCCGGATGAAGAAATCCTGGCTGATTTCAGCTCAGGGGAAAGTTCAGGAGAGAGTTCCGGATTATGGTCAGCTTCAGCCGGATATATTGAAGTTCCGGGAGACAGGGCATCAGAAGTATATCAATATGTAAAATCCGGGATGCCTATTGTGATTTATAAATAAAAAATAAATGCTGCAGAGATGCCGTAAGGTTCTTTGCAGCAGTTTTTGCATTGAAGAGGGAGAATCATTATGAGGATTGTTGTATTAGCAGGCGGAACAAGCACAGAAAGAGATGTTTCTATTGTTTCTGGAGCAGGAATATGCAATGGACTGAGGGCAAAGGGGCACAAGGCTGTGCTGATCGATGTTTTTTGCGGAATAAACCAGGTAAACTGGGAAGATCCCTTCCCTGAGGAGTATGATGTAGAGGCTGCTGCAGACTACATCAGAAGCTTTAATAAAGATATTGAGATGCTGAAAAAAGAAAGAAGAGAATTTTTCGGTCCGAACGTACTGGAATTGTGCAAAAAAGCAGAGTTTGTATTTTTAGGGCTTCACGGAGCCAATGGAGAGGACGGAAGAGTGCAGGCAGCCTTTGATCTTCTGGGAATCAAATACACCGGCACCGGATATCTCAGCAGCGCTATGGCAATGGATAAAGGTGTGACCAAATGGATGTTCCAGATGTATGATGTTCCGGTTCCGGGCGGTACGACCATGAAAAGACAGGAACGGAAAGACCAGCTTGAAGAGGGGCTTTCATTTCCGGTAGTGGTTAAAACCTGCTGCGGAGGCTCCAGCATCGGCGTTTATATCGTGCATGACCAGAAAGAATATACAGAGGCTCTTGATGCGGCTTTTTCTTATGAAGAGGAAGTAGTTATTGAAGAGTATATCCAGGGCACGGAATACACAGTTGCGGTTGTAGACGGCATGGCATACCCTGTAGTCCAGATCGTTCCCTGCGAGGGCTTTTATGATTATGAAAATAAATATAAGCCAGGTGCGGTAAAGGAAACCTGTCCGGCTCCTATCTCCGAAGAGCTGACCAGACGTCTTCAGGAGAATGCAGTCAAAGGATATCGTGCTCTTGGGCTGGAAAGCTATGCAAGACTTGATTTTATTGTAACGGAAGATGAAAAGATCTACTGTCTGGAAGCAAATACTCTTCCGGGAATGACGCCCACCAGCCTGATTCCTCAAGAAGCAGCTGTTCTTGGAATGGATTACCCTACACTTTGTGAGGAACTGATCCGGGTATCTGAAAAAAAATATCAGTAAAGATTCTCGGAATACGCAGAGAATCTTTGGGAAAGCAGGAAAACGCATGATGAAAAATCTTACATTAAGAAATATAACAAAGGTATGCGGTGGAATCTATCATGGTCCGGAGGAATTTCTGGATCAGGAGGTGACTTCCATTACCACAGACAGCCGTAAGACAGAGCGCGGCGGACTGTTTGTTCCTATTGTGGGAGAACGAGTGGACGCTCATAAATTTATTCCGGATGTTATGGAGAAAGGCTGTCTGGCTGCTCTTTCAGAACGAGTGCTTGCGGATGGGGAATATCCTTATATTCAAGTTGATTCTTCTTTGCAGGCAGTAAAGGATATTGCGGAATTTTATTTGGAGCAGCTTCAGATTCCGGTTGTGGGAATTACAGGAAGTGTTGGAAAAACAAGTACAAAAGAGGTAATTGCCTCTGTATTGAAAGAAAAATACCGTACTTTGAAAACCCAGGGCAACTTTAATAATGAACTGGGTCTGCCTCTTACAGTGTTCCGGCTTCGGGATGAGGATGAGATTGCGGTCCTTGAAATGGGAATCAGTGATTTTGGTGAGATGACCAGGCTGGCCAGGATTGCAAAACCAGAAACCTGTGTGATCACTAATATAGGAACCTGCCATCTGGAAAATCTGGGAGACAGAGACGGCGTACTGAAAGCCAAAACAGAAATTTTCAGTTCTCTGAGAGAGGGCGGAAATATTATTCTGAACGGGGATGATGATAAATTATCCACGGTAGAAGAATATAAAGGGATCCGTCCGGTATTTTTTGGACTGAAAGAAAATTGTGACGTATATGCAGATGAGATCGAGAGCAAAGGTCTGAAAGGCGTTTCCTGCAGGATCCATCTGGGAGAAGACAGCTTTTCTGTTCTGGTTCCTATGCCGGGGATACATATGGTATATAATGCCCTTGCAGCTTCTGCAGTGGGACGGATCTACAATCTTACTGTGGAAGAGATCAAACGAGGGATAGAAAGCCTGGAAGCCATCAGCGGACGTTTTAAGATGATTGAGACAGATAAGCTTCTGATCGTGGATGACTGCTATAATGCCAACCCTATGTCCATGAAAGCTTCTCTGGACGTGCTTCACGATGGAGCCGGACGCAGAGTTGCGATTCTGGGCGATATGGGAGAACTGGGCGAAAATGAGATTCGTCTCCATGAAGAGGTAGGTATACATGCAGCTTCCTGCGGTATTGACTGCTGTATCTGTGTGGGAGAGCTTTCTTATCATATGGCAGAAGCTGCCCGTAAGGCAGATCCGGGATTTTCTGTGATCTATGTGAAAAACCGTGAAGAGCTTCTGGAACACTTGAAGGAATATGTTCAGAAAGGTGATACAGTTCTTGTAAAAGCTTCTCATTTCATGAAATTTGAAGAAGTAGTAAAGGCTCTTGAGGAATGGTAGTTTCCTGGGAGAATTTGACGAACGATTTTTGTTTCCTCCTGAGACCGTAAGGTGTAGAATGTGAGATATAAGAAATCTGAAGATCAAGGAGGAGATCATGCTGGAACGAATCATGGAGCTGCAGCTTCTGCTCTATGCCATGACTGTACTGGGTGTGGCAGGAGGAGCAGGAATGCTTGCCGTACATCTTACCTACCGAAGAGCTATGGGAAAAACAAAAGCAGTGATGAATCTGAAAGAAAAATGGCTGAACCTCTGGAAGACAAGAGATAAACTAATGAACCGGATGAATCTTCTGGTGTGGCTGCCGTCACTGATGTCTTCTGTCTGTCTGGGACTGGCGCTGTTTCTTACTGCCAGACTGGAGCTTCAGCAGGGACTTTCACTTCAGTACCTTTATATCGGCACAGCAGTTCCGATACTTCTGCTTCTGTTACGCCAGGCATTGGATTTTACTTACAGAGAGGAACTGGTAATGAACTCCCTGGCAGATTATATACTTCAGGCCAGAGCCAGGAGAGAAGATGCTGTTTCTGCAAGGAAGGCAGAGCCGGTGGCTGTTTCGGAGAAGATGGATCCTGTTCTTCAGGAAGAGATGGTAGAGAAGATCACTGCCAGTATCAGGCAGACGGCAGCTACAGGGAGCCATTTCAGCAAAATGCTCAGTCCGGAAGAAGAGGAGATCATGAGAGAGATCATCAGGGAATTTATGGATTAAAGATATCTTTTGATGCTGTGAATGGAGTGAACGGCAATAATCTCAAGGTAAATTGCGGTTTGTTGGGAGATGCTTCTTGTAGAATCAGAGAGTTTTTGTTATACTGAGTCTGAATCATGTCAGAGTATTTATCAGTAATCATTAATAGGAGAGATTCATGAGCAAAATAATGAAAATTGTTCTTCTTGAAGCAAATAATCTGGGTGAAGACATGGTCTTCACCCCTTTTTTTCCTCTTGGGGAAGTAAAAATCTATCCATCCACATTACCGGAGGAAATGCCGGAAAGAGTCAGAGATGCGGACATTATTGTGGCTAATAAGCTGCTGATGTGCGAATCAACACTGAAGGAAGCAGAGAACCTGAAGCTGATCTGTCTTACGGCTACCGGAATCAATAACCTGGATGGAGAGTATCTGAAAAAACGGGGCATCCGTGCCTGCAATGTGGCTGGTTATTCTACAGATGCGGTAGCACAGCATACCTTTGCCATGCTGTTTTATGTATGGGAAAAACTGCGCTTTTATGATGATTATGTAAAGTCCGGTGAATATACGAAAAGTGAGGGCTTTTCTTATTTCAAAGAGAATTTTTATGAGTTGAGCGGAAAAACCTGGGGAATCATCGGAATGGGAGCTATCGGCAGAAAGGTAGCTGATATAGCAGAAGCCTTTGGATGCAGAGTGATCTGTTATTCTGCAACCGGAGGAACCTACCGGCTTTCGGAAAACAGAAAACAGGTGGATTTTGAGACTCTTTTAAAAGAGTCAGATATTTTGTCTGTTCATGCGCCGTTAAACGAAAAGACTCAGGGTCTGATGGATATGAAAGCCTTTGAGCAGATGAAAAAAACGGCAGTTCTGATCAATGCTGCCCGCGGTCCTATTGTGGATCAGGAAGCTCTTTACAGAGCACTCACAGAAGAGATGATCGCCGGAGCAGCTCTTGATGTACTGGAAAAGGAGCCGATGGCAGCAGATAATCCTCTGGCCAGGATCCAGGACAGCAAAAAGCTTCTGATCACTCCCCATATGGCCTGGGCGCCGGTGGAGACAAGATTTCGATGCAGGGATGAGGTAGTGAAGAATATACAGGCTTTTCTGGCCGGAGAGGACAGAAACAGGGTTTATTGATATGGAGAAAAAACGGATTGTATGGATAGAACTCCTTCGTATTGCAGCCTGTGTGGGAGTCCTTGGAATCCATGCGGGATCGCAGCATTTCCGGGATATGCCGGTGGACAGTACAGTATGGCAGGTGTCTAATTTTTATCATGGGATCAACCGGTTTGCCGTGGCGTGTTTTATTATGATCAGCGGCAGTCTGTATCTCAGCAGCAAAAGGACATGGGATCTGAAAAAACTGTGGCAGCGGAATATACTTCCTGTAGCGTCTGCTTATTTATTCTGGCAGCTGTTTTACGGATTTTACAGGATCGCTGTAAACGGAGGTCCCAAGATCGGCAGTATGGAGTTTTTTAAAAAAATGCTGGTCTATGTGAGCAAGCCGTATTTCCATTTGTGGTATCTTCCTATGCTGATGGGACTGTTGATCATTACTCCTCTTGTCTGGGAAATCGTAAACAGTTCCAGAGGAAAACAATGGTCCCAGTACATGATCCTTCTTTTTCTTGTATTTCAGATCTTTACCTATACGGCAGGAAGATTTAATCTGCCATGGAAAGAGCATGTTCAGGCTTTGATGAATACAGTGCACCCGGAACTGGTTACGGGATATATAGGATACTTTGTGCTGGGGCATTATCTTTATGAATACGGACTTCCAAAAAAATTGGAAAAAGCTGTTTATATACTGGGAACGGTGATGATATTTGCAGGAATATGGCTTTGTCAAAAAGAATCTCTGATGACAGGAAAAGCAACCCAGGCATTTTATGAGAACTATACATTTTTTACGTTCATGTGGAGCACAGCAGTTTTTCTGTTTTTTAAGGAACAGGTGTCAAAGATAAAGTGGAGTCAGAAGCTGGAGAAGGCAGTATGCAGCTTAGGCGGATGTACTTTTGGTATTTATCTGGTTCATGCTTTTGTGCGGGATATTCTTTACAGAAATGGAATTGACAGTATGATGATAAAAAATACTGTTTTGGCAGTTCCTGTTGTAATGCTTCTGATCTTTTTTATCAGTTGGGGAATTGTGTATATTGTCAGAAAAATTCCATTTATCAGAAAGTGGATCATGTAATACAGGAGGAAATGGAATATGAATGATAAAAGAAGAGAAAAAAAGCGCCGGCTAAGAGCCCTTCGAAAAGCAATTGACATGGAGTTAAGAGAACACAGAAGTACCTTTATTGTGTTTTCGATCCTTCGGATCATGGTTCTGGTATGTATGATCCGTCAGGTTTTTCTTCATAACTATGAAAGTTTTTTTCTCAGTGTTCTGACACTGGTGCTTCTGTATATCCCCAGCTGGCTTCAGGTGAAGCTCAGGATAGAAATTCCTATAGGTCTGGAGATTTCTATTTTATGTTTTATTTTTGCAGCAGAGATTCTGGGAGAGATCAATGCATTTTATATTGCGATTCCGGGATGGGATACGATCCTGCATACTCTTAATGGGTTTTTGTGTGCAGCAGTAGGCTTTTCCATGGTGCTTCTTTTAAATGACAATGAAAACCTGACGTTTGATCTGTCGCCGTTTTTTCTGGCGCTGCTGGCATTTTGCTTTTCTATGACAATTGGCGTACTGTGGGAATTTTTTGAATTTTCTATGGATTATTTCCTGAAATTTGATATGCAGAAAGATATGATACTGCATACGGTAAGCAGTGTAATGCTGGATCCTAACGGGGCAAATCATCCGGTAGTGATACGGGATATTGCAGATGTAATGATAGTTCATTCAGACGGCACCAGGGAGCTTCTCGGTCTGGGCGGATATCTTGATGTGGGACTGTACGATACCATGAAAGATCTTTTTGTAAATTTTATCGGTGCTGTGGTATTTTCTGTTATTGGATTTTTCTATGCCAGAGGCAGGGGAAAAAAGAGTGTTGTTTCTCTTTTTGTGCCCCGCAGAAAATCTGAAGACAGAGATTATCTGTCCATTACAAACAAAAAAATAAAGTGATCAGTCTTCTTCTATGACCTGGATTTCCAGATAGTCGAAGGTGATCTGCTCAATAAAACTGTCCTGGTAAAATCTCGCTCTGGAATGACGTTTAAAGTCAGAAATGACATTGTCAAGCCAGATGGGATTTTCCAGGTCAAATTCATAACAGATCTCTTCCAGCCCACGGAATATTTTGTGCGTTCTGGAATCTTTTGAGTCATCGCAGATTACAGTATCTTTTATCAGACGATTGTCTTTCCATAATTTTCCCCATAAACGGAACATAAGGTCCTCCTGTAAAAAATGTTATAATACAATTAGTATACAGAGGCAGGGAGAATAAGTAAAGACTGAGATTTTGTCCGGCTGCTGTGAGCGAAGTGAACAGCTGCCGATAAATGAAACGGCTGGCAGTACAGAGGAGGCAGAAAAATGCAGGACAGTGAGAAATATAAAGAAATCATCCATGAAAAAGAGTATACAGAGAAGATGCGTACGACAGTTCTTCCGTATCTGTCAGCGCGGTGCAGAGATACCTGGATTCCCTGTATTCAGGGAAAAGAGAAGGAAAAAAGGATCCATGTGAAACGTTATCTGGCAGACCAGGCTCAGGGAGTTGTGGTGATCAGCCATGGATTTTCAGAATCAGCCAGAAAGTATCAGGAGATTATTTATTATTTTTTAAGGAAAGGATATCATGTTTATATTCCGGAACACTGTGGACATGGATTAAGCTATCGGTTTACGGAAGATCCCTCTCTGGTACACGTAGACCACTGGAGCAGATACAGCCGTGATTTCCTGCGGGTATCCAGGCTGGTCCGCAAGGCTCACAGAAGCCTCCCCATGTATCTGTTTGCACATTCTATGGGCGGAGCAGTGGCAGCGATCGCTGCGGCAAGGGATCCTTATATGTACAGGAAAGTCGTTCTTTCTTCACCGATGATCCGTCCGCTGACAGGAAGTGTGCCTTATCCGGCAGCAGTAAGGATAGCCAGGGCTGCCTGCAGGACCGGAAAGGCAATGGACTATGCGGCAGGACAAAAGCCTTATGACGGGACAGAAAAGTTTGAATCAAGCTCTGGCCTGTCAGAGCCAAGATTTGACCGATACAAACAGATACGAATGGAAAACCTGGCATATCAGACCTGGTCGCCCTCTTATGGCTGGGTATACAGTGCTGCAAAAATGAACCGTTATCTTCAGCAGCATGCATGGAAGGAAATCATGGCTCCGGTGCTTCTTTTTCAGGCGGAGACAGATCATCTGGTATCAAATAAATCTCAGGATGTTTTTGCAGATAAGATCAACCTTTATGGGAAGACTTCCTGTACGGTTGTAAAAATGCCGGGAACCAGACACGAGATCTTTAATGCTCCGGATGATATTCTTGAAACATACTGGGGAAAGGTGTTTCAATTTTTCAGAGAGGGTGGAAGCTCATGTATGGAATAAGCCTTTTTTACCTTGCAGCAGTGAACCTTACTGCATTTTGTATATATGGAGCAGACAAAAAAAGAGCGATTCGGAATCAGTGGAGGATCTCGGAAAAAGCTCTTTTGATGCTGGCGGTCATAGGCGGAAGTCCGGGCGCCCTTCTGGGAATGAAAGTATTTCACCATAAAACAAAAAAGCCAAAGTTCTATCTGGGCATTCCTGTGATCCTGGTGCTGGAAGTTTCCGCTGCAGTGTGGTTTCTGACCAGATAAAAATGATTCGAAAACGGAGGAAAAGAGATGGCAAAAAAGATAGGGATTATTTCTGATACCCATGGACTTTTGAGGCCAGAGGTTATGGAAATCCTGAAAACCTGTGACTGTATTTTTCATGGAGGCGATATTAACAGACCGGAAATTCTGGATCAGCTGCGTCCGCTGGCATCGATATATGCGGTAAGAGGCAACAATGACAAAGAATGGGCAGAGGGGCTTGCGAAGACCCTTCGGTTTACAATAGAAGGCGTAGAGTTTTTTATGACCCATAATAAGAAAGATGCAGCCTGGGATCTGGGGACAGTGCAGGTGGTGGTTTTTGGTCATACACATAAATATCTGGAGCAGAATATTGACGGAAGGCTGTGGCTGAATCCGGGCAGCTGCGGAAAGCGGAGATTTGACCAGGAGATCACCATGGCGGTTATGACTGTAGAGAATGGAAAGTACCGGACGGAGAAAATTGTGATTCCAGGTTAAATATAATATAACTGCTTTTACTAAAAAAAGCAAACATATGTTTGCGAACAAATATTCGAAAATTTTTAGTTTGTCCCGTTCTATTGGACATAGTTTGTGATATAATCATTTTTGAAAGAAATGTTCAGAAAAAATGTTCAGAAAATATGTTCTTTAAAACAGGAGGGATATCAGATGCAGTGTGAACAGAGAGCGGACAGAAAAATCATAGCATTTGAAAGAGGAGAATACGGTGGAGAAAGGAACAGATCCGGAAAGCAGGGAAAGAAAAAGCTTTCCGGAACAATGGCGCTGATCCTGGGAGTGGTCCTGACTCTGGAACTTATGATAATGGGAGCTATGCTTTTTCATATTGATTTTCATTCTGCAGACAGGATCACGCTGATCCTTTCGTTTGCAGCAGTATATTTTGGCGTTGTTGCAGGACTGACAGATAAATAGGAAGGTGTTTATGCCCAGATCATTTAATCAGAAACTGAAAATTTTATATCTGATGCAGGTATTTATGGAGAA
>NZ_CABVDF010000009.1:0-30574 GCF_902497045.1 uncultured Blautia sp.
TGCTCTGCCTGTTCCAGTTCACGGACCAGTACCGGAAACATATCATCGCCCACCTGAAAATATTCTGCCTCTGTATGCTCATGAGCAGGAAATGCTGAAAGATGACAGATATATTCTGACTGAACTGCTGCAGACGGGTCTTCAGCTTCTATCTTCTCATATATTTCCGGATCCGACTGGAGATACGGCAGGCTTTCTTTTCGTATTTTTTCGTACTGTATCTGCATGTGATCCGCAATACGGGACTGACCGAAAAGCATATACAGCAAAAGTCCAAATACAGGAAAAGCCATGATCAGCATTGTCCATCCCAGTTTGTAAGAGGGATTTATTCTTTTGTTCAGGATCCACAGTACAGAGATCACACTGATCACTGCAATGGCCAGAGAAATATATTTCGAATATTCAGCAAGCTTCCACACCAGAAGAAATAACCATATGAGCTGCAGCAGCATGGCCAACACCACATAAAATATCCTGTTAAACAAAAGCTTGATTACTTTTTTCAGAAACATAATCACAAAACTCATTTTACACTCCAGATTTAAAAATCCCTGACAACTAAATGTCAGGGATTTTTGCGCACAATTAATTATATTTACGTTTTCTTGCGGCTTCAGATTTTTTCTTACGACGAACGCTTGGTTTCTCGTAATGCTCTCTTTTGCGGATTTCCTGCTGGATACCTGCTTTTGCACAGCTTCTCTTGAATCTGCGAAGAGCGCTATCTAAAGTCTCGTTCTCTTTTACGATAACGTTTGACATAGACTCACACCTAACCTCCCTCCAGTTGTAGATTGTGCTAAAATACAACTGTCTGGGTATTTTTCTTGCACGAGTTATATTATATATCATAGGCTCGACTTTCGTCAACAGCTTTTGGTTAATTTTGCAAAATATTTTTATTTTTCTTTATGCCAGCTGCTGCTCCAGGATTCCTGCTGCCGCATCAATAGCTTCCTGTGCCTTTTCCGGATTTTTTCCTCCGGCCTGAGCCATATTCGGACGACCGCCTCCGCCGCCGCCTGCAATAGCTGCCACCGCCTTGATCAAATTTCCTGCATGAGCTCCGGCTTTCTGTGCTCCATCTGTAGCCATGGCAAGAAGATTTACTTTTCCGCCGTTTACAGCTGCAAGAAGCACAACACCTTCTCCAAGCTTTTCTTTCAGCTGGTCGCCCAGATCACGGAGTCCGTTCATGTCAACGCCCTCTACTTTTGCAGCAAGGAGCTTCACACCTTGTACTTCTACAACCTGATCCATAACATCGCCGAGAGATCCCTGTGCCAGTTTGCTCTTCAGAGAATCATTCTCACTGTGAAGAGCCTTTACCTCTGCCTGAAGATGCGTAATTTTTTCAGCCACTTCGGAAGGCTGGGTCTTCAGAGCCTTTGCAGCCTCTCTCAGCATATGTTCCTGATGTTTATAATATTCTACTACTGCATTTCCGGTAAGCGCCTCGATACGGCGGACACCTGCTGCAATACCAGATTCAGAAACAATCTTAAAGAGCATGATAGAGGATGTATTCTTTACATGAGTACCTCCGCAAAGCTCTTTAGAGAAGTCTCCCATAGATACCACACGTACCTTCTGATCATATTTTTCACCAAAAAGAGCCATAGCTCCGGATTTCTTTGCTTCCTCGATATCCATTACTGCTGTTTCTACCGGAAGGGCAGCCTGAATCTCCCGGTTTACAAGAGCTTCTGTTTTTTCCAGCTCTTCCTCTGTCATTGCCTGGAAATGGGCAAAGTCAAATCTTAATCTGTCCGGTGTTACCAGAGAACCTTTCTGCTCTACATGAGAGCCCAGAACTGTCTTTAATGCCTTCTGAAGCAGATGAGTAGCGCTGTGGTTCTTTTCTGTGTCACGGCGCTTGCTTTCTGCAACCTTAAGAGAAACAGTCTCTCCCTCAGAGATCATGCCGGATTCCATATATCCTACATGACCGAATTTACCGCCACGAAGCTTAATGGTATCTTCCACCACAAATTTTCCATTTGCAGTTTCGATCACACCAGTGTCACCTTCCTGACCGCCCATGGTAGCGTAGAAAGGAGTTTCTTTTACGAAAACAGTACCCTTCTGTCCCTCTACCAGAGAAGAAACCAGCTCGCTTTCTCCGGCAAGAACAGTTACCTCTGACTCATAAGAAAGATGATCATAGCCTGTAAACTCTGTTGTCACAGAAGGATCGATCTCATCATAAACCGTAGCGTCTGCCCCCATATAGTTAGTCACTTCACGGGCAGTACGTGCTTTTACTCTCTGCTCTTCCATTGCAGCCTGGAAGCCTTCCTCATCGATTCCGTAGCCCTTTTCTTCAAGGATCTCTTTTGTCAAATCCAGAGGGAATCCATAAGTATCATAAAGCTTAAATGCATTTTCTCCGGAAAGTGTTTTTTCGTCTTTTGCCTTCATCTCCTCTTCCATGTCAGAAAGGATGCGGAGACCCTGGTCAATGGTCTTGTTAAACTGATTTTCTTCATTGGTAAGAACCTTGAAGATAAATTCCTTTTTCTCTTCAAGCTCCGGATATCCGTCTTTAGATCCCTGGATTACTTCTGCACTTAATTTTGCAAGGAAAGTTCCTTCAATTCCCAGAAGGCGTCCGTGACGGGCTGCACGACGGATCAGACGACGAAGCACATAACCGCGTCCTTCATTCGTTGGCATAATACCGTCAGAAATCATAAATGTAGCAGAACGGATATGGTCTGTGATCAGACGAATGGACACGTCAGTCTGATAATCTTTGCCGTATTCCTTACCTGCCACCTCACATACCAGATTACGAAGAGAACAGATGGTATCCACATCAAAAATAGAATCCACATCCTGAACAACAACTGCCAGACGCTCCAGGCCCATTCCTGTATCAATATTCTTGTTCTGAAGTGTTTCGTAATTGCCATTTCCGTCATTTTCGAACTGTGTAAACACATTATTCCACACTTCCATATAGCGGTCGCATTCACATCCTACCGTACAATCCGGTTTACCGCATCCGTATTTTTCACCGCGGTCATAGTAGATCTCAGAGCATGGACCACATGGGCCTGCGCCATGCTCCCAGAAATTGTCTTCTTTTCCAAAGCGGAAAATACGTTCAGCCGGAATACCAACCTCTTTATTCCAGATTTCAAAAGCCTCATCATCCTCCAGATACACAGAAGGATACAGACGTTCCGGATCCAGTCCCACAACTTTTGTCAGGAACTCCCAGGACCAGGCAATGGCTTCATGCTTGAAATAATCTCCAAAAGAAAAGTTTCCAAGCATCTCAAAAAATGTGCCATGACGGGCTGTTTTACCTACGTTTTCAATATCGCCGGTACGAATACATTTCTGACAGGTTGCCACTCTTGTTCTTGGCGGGATCTCTGCTCCTGTAAAGTAAGGCTTCAGAGGAGCCATACCTGCATTGATCAGCAGAAGACTCTTATCTCCCTGTGGTACAAGGGAAAAGCTTTTCATAACAAGATGTCCCTTGCTCTCCATAAAATCCAGGAACATCTGACGAAGTTCGTTTACTCCGTATTTTTTCATGATTGTTTCCTCCTCTATTTCACACACACCTTATGGAATTTCTTTTTACCGCGTTTCAGCACCATGCCTTCTTCGCTGAAATCCTCTTTTTTTACTGTGTGTTTGATATCTGTGATCTTCTCACCGTCAATGGATACTCCACCCTGTTCGATGGCACGACGGCCCTCAGAACGGCTTGGTACAAGACCAGTTTTTACCAGCATGGTAATAAGGTCGATGCTGCCTTCCTGGAAATCCTCATCAGTCAGCTCTGTAGACGGCATGTTCTCTGTATTGGCACCGCCTGCAAAAAGTACTCTGGCGCCTTCCTGGGCTTTCTTTGCCTCTTCCTCGCCATGTACCAGATTGGTCAGCTCATACGCCAGTACTTCTTTGGCCTTGTTCAGCTGGCTGCCTTCCCATTTTGCCATTTCATCGATTTCTTCCAGAGGCAGGAAGGTAAGAAGACGCATACATTTGATCACATCTGCATCATCCACATTTCTCCAGTACTGGTAAAAATCAAAGGGAGAAGTTTTGTTCGGATCAAGCCATACGGCTCCGGACTGTGTCTTGCCCATTTTCTTTCCTTCAGAATTAAGGAGAAGTGTGATCGTCATGGCATGTGCATCCTTGCCAAGCTTTCTGCGGATCAGCTCTGTACCGCCCAGCATGTTGCTCCACTGGTCGTCGCCGCCGAACTGCATGTTGCAGCCGTATTTCTGGAACAGCATATAAAAGTCATAGCTCTGCATGATCATATAGTTAAATTCCAGGAAGCTCAATCCTCTTTCCATACGCTGCTTATAGCACTCTGCAGTAAGCATGCGGTTTACGGAAAAGTGAGCACCCACTTCGCGGAGAAGCTCTACATAATTCAGACCCATCAGCCAGTCTGCATTGTTTACCATCAGCGCTTTTCCTTCGGAAAAGTCAATAAAACGCTCCATCTGCTTTTTGAAACAGTCAATGTTGTGCTGGATGGTTTCTTTTGTCATCATCTGACGCATATCGGTTCTTCCGGAAGGGTCTCCGATCATACCGGTTCCGCCGCCGAGAAGAGCGATCGGACGGTTTCCTGCCATCTGAAGACGCTTCATCAGACACAGCGCCATAAAGTGTCCTACATGAAGGCTGTCTGCGGTAGGATCAAAGCCAATATAAAATGTAGCTTTTCCATTGTTTACCATCTCTTTGATCTCATCTTCGTTTGTCACCTGGGCGATCAGCCCTCTGGCCTGCAGTTCTTCCCAAACTGTCATAATATCTTCCTCCTATACTAAAAAGCCCGGTTCCTGTCCTTTTAGGACGAGAACCGGGTCCCGTGATACCACCTAAATTCACAGAAAGCGACTGCCTTCTGCCTCGTTAAGCACGATAACGTGTGCCGATCCGCTGCAGCCTACTTACAGGACTTCCTCTGTTCGGTGCAGAGCTCCGAGATGTATTCGCAAAAGTTCCGCACGCGCCTCTCACCCTCCGGCAGCTCTCTGTGTGCTTTCCTGAAGCTACTTCTTCTCTTCCAAGCCGTTTCATATACTTCTAAAAGTATACAAATCCGCCAATTATTTGTCAAGAGGGATTGCCCTGCAATTCATCAACTTAAAGTGTCAAAGAGCACTGTCAAGCCCCTGATCCGTATAAAGTTCGCTTCCGTCAGCTGCACTGGTTGCAAGCTGGTCGCACCTTTCGTTCAGAGGGTTGTCTGCATGCCCCTTAACCCAGCGGAACGTTACCTGATGTGGTTCTTTTGCTTTTAAAAGGCGCTTCCACAAATCCACATTTTTTACATCCTGATTTTTTCCACGCTTCCAGTTTTTTTTCAGCCATGAATCAATCCAGTGCTGATTAAACGCATCCACCAGATATTTGGAATCCGAAAAAAGCTCCACCTGGCAGGGACGGTTCAATGCTTCCAGCGCCGCAATGGCAGCCATCAGCTCCATACGGTTATTTGTTGTTTTTTTATATCCCCGGGATAATTCCCGTTCATGAAGCTGGCCTTTGGAATCCACGTACTGAAGGACAGCGCCGTAGCCTCCGGGACCATCGGGATTTCCTCTGGCAGCACCATCGGTATATATTTTTACATACATGTTGTTTCCTCCTGTTATTTTCTATGCACAGCAGATGAGTGCTTTCTTTTTTTGGCATCTGTAAGAATCCTGCGGGGATTTTTAATAAAAATTTCTTCTGCACAGGTACGGCCAAATTTCTTTTCCGCATAGACATAGGCTTCTCCCAGCCTGGAAACACGCTCCCTGCTTCCGTGGCTGTCTGATCCGACAAAATGCACTGCCCCCTGTTTCATCAACATTCTGCAGAAACGTTTTGTTCCAAATCCTTCTTTTCCAATAAGACTGTCTGCATTTATCTGAGTCATAGCTCCCATAGAGATCAGTTCTTCTACCAAACCGATATTTTCTCTCATAATATCATACCGTTCCACATGAGCAATAACTGGCTTATATCCACTGCTCAGAAGGGCATATAACCGTTCTCTGATATAAAAAGCGTCCATACGGTTAGAAAATTCTGTCAGCACATATCTGGAGCCCGCCATAGTTGGAACCTGACCGGAACGAAGAAGGGGGACCATATCGGTCTCGGCATGAAACTCACACCCTAAATACAGTCTAAGATCCTGGTCATACTCCCAGGCAGCTTCTCTCAGAATACGAAATTGTTTTTTTATTTCTGCCATAGGAGTTTCAAACATTCTTTTTCTGTGATGTGGTGTTACGATGATCGTGCGTACACCCTGGTCATATTCCATTTTCAGCATTTTTACAGCTTCTTTTAAATCCACTGCTCCGTCATCTACATAAGGGATCATATGGCAATGGATGTCAATAAGGCCTGATACCGGCATAAACGCCTTGCACCTCCAATATTATATCATTTCCGACAGGCTTTCCATACTCCTGTCTTTTCAAAATCAGCAGCCGCCTGCTCTGCCTCCTTTACGATTTCCGGAGAATACTCCAGCATAGACAGCAGTTTAATAGCATTTCTGCTTGTTGCACGTCCCTCTTTCAGAAGGTAGTTAAAAAGTACCTGATGCTTCTGCACCTCTTCCTCAAAATGAAGATTCCGGTACTGGCCTTCCAGAATATAGGACAGTTCAATGTCATGAGTGGCAGCAAAAGGAAGAACCCATTTCTGGTTCAGTGAACTGAGTATCCTGGAGGAAGCAGCAATTCGTTCAATGGTATTTGTCCCCCGCAGCACTTCATCAATAATGCAGAGAAGAGGCTCTCCCTTTGTGCTTTCATCCAATATCCTTTTCAGCGAGCGGATTTCTACGATAAAGTAGCTTTCTCCGCCAGAGAGATCGTCTCTTAGTGCCATGGAAGTCATCACTTTAAGAAAAGGCGCCTCATAGCAGGAGCATGTACAGGTCAGAACCGTTTGTGCAAGGATACTGTTGATGGCTATGTTTTTCAAAAAAGTAGATTTTCCGGATGCATTCGATCCTGTGATCAGAACGCCTGTTTCTGCTTCTATACTGTTTGCAACTGGCTCCTGGATCAAAGGATGATAAAGATCTTCCGTCTTCAGCCGGACATGATCCTCCTCCCTTTGTATAAATTCCGGTCTGCACCAGAGCGGCAGCAGCTCCCGGAAGGAAGCAATTGCAATAGCTGCATCTAGTTCTCCCAGATTGTCCAGAAGGTCCATAATCTCTTCCGTTTTTCCCTGGATAGATTTCAAAGTCTTATTGTATGTGATGATATCGATATGGAATACCATTCGGATATAGTCAAGCAGCAGCTGAGCCGGATCTCCCGAAGTTTCATTTTTACTGGTCAGGAAAAACGCGCGCTTTTTTAATCCGGCCAGTGCCTTTTTGCCGTTACGGATATGTTCCATCTGCCTTTTTATCTCCGGCCAGTCTACATTCTCCATTTTTTCCGCTATATCCAGCATACGTAAAAAGCTGGAAAAGCAACCCAGAAAAGCGCCGATCCTTGCTCTGTCATTTCCTGCATAATAGTAAATCACATTTCCTGTACTAAGCAGAACAAATAAAAGAAGACCTGCTACAGGATACAGAGGAAGGATCACAAAAAGTGTAAGAAGAAGCACGACTAATATCAGCCAATGAAACCCCGTACGGACTGTAGGAGCGTTTTCCAATGCTAAAATGGTATCCGCAAGGGAGCCATGCCAGGTTTTCCCTACCCCCGACAGCATCATCTGCATTTTTTCTCTTTTTTCTTTATTTTCTGCAAAAAAACAAATAAGCTCTTCTCTTTTCTCTATGTCCTCTTTATGAAACAACGGCCGTCTGAGCATATCATAGAGAACATCCTCTCCCGGGGAGGAAACCGTCTGATTGATCAGCATATAGATTCTGTCCATATCCAGATCATTCCAGGTAATATCATCTATACAGAAGCCCTGTCCTTCTTTTCTGCGGAAATAACGCGAAATATTTTCGATATCTCCCGGTGAATATTCCCGCTCCGGAACCTGTCCGTAAATTCTCTGTATCTTTCGCCGAAGACGGTTTTTACTTTTATATTTTTCATAACCGATCCATATGATAAACAAAACAAACAGCACTGCCGATATCAGGATCACCGTTATATATGGATGCATAAAACCACCTTCCTTTAGCTGAAACAAAATTCACACTATAATATATCAGTTCTTTTGTTAAGCTTGAGTATACTGAAAAAATTTTTCTCTGTCAATCATAAACCCTCTGTCACAGCGGACATCCTCTCCTCATAATATGAAGTGTAGAACAAATTACGGAGGCTTTTGTAATGAGTGATTTAGCTGCTGCAAACTGTGGTTGTGGAGAGGAAAGATGCGGATGCGGATGTGAAAATCAGTGTGGCTGTGGATGCAACACAGGAAACAGCATCACTGGCGGCAACTCCTGCAGCTGTATCCTCTGGATCATCATTCTTATGTGTATCTGCGGAAACAATAATAACAATAGCTGCGGATGCGGAAACCATGGCGGCGACTGCTGCTGGATTCTTGTGATCCTCCTTCTCCTCTGCGGCGGATGCGGCAATGGATGGGGCGGAAACAACGGCTGCTTCTGAGCATTTTCAGACAGAAAAGGCAGAGGTTAATCCCTCTGCTTTTCCTGCTGCTCTTTCTTCTCATCTTGCTCCTTCTTTTGTTTTTTCTCGTTTAGACATTCCAGATCTATTTCATAAAAAGCATTTCCTTCCAGGATAATTCTCTGTTTCTCTTCTTTCAAAGCAGTTCCTCCAGATATATGATCTGCTTTATTATATGACAGATGCTTTTTCGTGTACCATGGAGCATTTTCTATAAATGCTGCATACTATGAATACAGAAAACATACATTTTCAGCAAAGGAGTTTGTTTTATGGATCAGGAAAACATATCCCAAACTGCATTAGATCAAATGGTAAGCAGCGATCAGGGGCAGCTTCTCAAAGCAGCTGTACCTTATCTGCCGCCTCAGGGACAGCAGATGCTTTCCGTATACTCCAAACTTCAGGAGCTTTTCAATACCATACGATTATTTTCACCGGACCGGCAGGGAATGCAGTCCTGTGCCGCTGCTGCTTCTGATCCGCTGGAAATCCTTCAGGATCTCCGCCGGTTCAGTTACGGACACAGCCGACAGATGCTGGATCGTACTGCAGATATGATAGCTCTTATAGAAATCATGAAAGTTATAAATGAATAAATATCGTAAAAGGAAGGGATTTATATGGATACAAGCTGGCAAAATAATCCGAAACTTGCAGATATGGATAAAAGTAAGCTGGAAATGCTTCAGAATCTTGCAGAACAGGGAACCGGCAAAAATGCTTCTGATATGCTGCCATTTCTTATGAGTGCAGCCACCCAGGGAAAAAACAGCGGGCTTCGTTTTTCTTCCGAAGAAATTTCCACTGTACTTGAAGTCCTGAAAATGGGAAAATCTCCCCAGGAAGCTGCAAAGTTAGATCGTATTGTCAGTCTGATGAGAATGATCCGTTAAAGATCAGCTGTTCTTGCTGACTCCCTCCATAATACATTCTCTTAAAAATGCAAGTGCATGAGCAGTTGTCTGTTCCCGTATCTTGGCGCGATTGCCTGTAAAATGATACTCACGGACAACTGTTTTGCCATTATAGCAGCAGCCCATAAACACAGTTCCTACAGGCTTTTCTTTTGTACCGCCATCTGGTCCTGCAATTCCGGTAACAGAAAGGCATATATCTGTTTTAGCTACAAAACAACCGCCTTTTGCCATCTCTTTTGCACATTTTTCAGAAACAGCACCTTCCATTTTAAGCGTGGATTTTTTTACTCCCAGACTCTTGCGCTTTGCACGGTTGCTATAAGTGACCATTCCCTGAAGGAATACCTCTGATGCGCCTGGTACATTCACGATTCTGGAGGCAATGGCACCTCCTGTACAGGATTCTGCCAGGGAAAGAGTCAGCTTCTGGTCTTTCAGCATATCTACTACTGCTTCTTCCAAGGTTTTGCTTTCTTCTGTGGCAAAAATATTTTTTCCGAACCGGCTTTTCAGTTCTCTGACTACCGGTTTGATCAATTTCTTACAATCTTTTTCACTTTCCGCTTTAGCCGTCACTCTCAGATGAACTTCCCCTGTTTTCGCATAGGGAGCAATTGTAGGATTAGACTGTTTTTCAATCAGATCCTGAATCTCCTCTGCAACCTGACTTTCCCCAATGGAACAGATCTTTACCATCTGGGAATAAATAATCTCCGGCTGTTTTTTTCGAAGGAAAGGAAATACTTCTTCCTCAAACATAGGCTTCAGTTCATTTGGAGGTCCTGGAAGAAGGATTGCTGTTTTGCCATTTTTTTCAATGATCAGCCCCGGAGCTGTTCCATTATGATTATCAAGCACCAGTGCACCCTGAGGGACCATTGCCTGTTTGTAGTTATTCGATGTGATCCTGCGCTGAGAATCATTTTTTTCATACTGCTTCAGGTATGCTTCCAGAAGTTCTCTGCTGTGAGCATCCTCAACAAGGGGAAGTCCCAGAACCTCTGCTGTGATTTCTTTTGTAAGGTCGTCTTCAGTAGGTCCCAGACCTCCGGTAAGGATAACAACATCAGAACGATCCAGAGCTGTTTTGATCGTACTTCTCATTCGTTCTTCATTATCTCCCACCACAGTCTGATAATACAAAGTCAGACCAAGCTGCGCACATTTTTCTGCCAGATAAGCACTGTTTGTATTTACAATATTTCCAAGTAATATTTCTGTTCCCACTGCTACCAATTCTGTAATCATCTTTTGCAGCCTCCTTTTTTATCTCCTAAGTAAAATGAAACTTCCTGTTATTCCTGCATAGACAGTACAGAACGATTCTGCCAGATGTAGGTGATAAGAGAAATCACTGTCAGCGCCAGAGACAGCCAGATAAAAATCTGCTCCAGTACTGCAAATACCCCGCCAAAATGCAGGATCAGAAGGATGATCATTATCATCTGTGAAACTGTTTTAAATTTGCCCCAGTAATTTGCTGCGATCACAATACCGTTTTCTGCAGCGATCAGACGGAACCCACTGATAATAAACTCTCTTGCAATGATCACGATCACGATCCATGCCGAAAGTCTCTCCAGCTGGATCATACAGATCATAGCCGAACATACAAGCAGCTTATCTGCCAGAGGATCCATAAATTTTCCAAAGTTTGTTACCAGATGGTGCTTTCTTGCAAGATATCCATCAAACCAGTCTGTTACGCTGGCTCCCACAAAGATCACCAGGGAAATATACCTGTTTGCCTCTCCTCCGATGTCTGTCAACAAAAATAAAACCATAAAAGGAACAAGTATCATTCTGCCAACTGTTAGTTTATTCGGTGTATTCATCTGCCAATTCTCCTATCAAATCATATTCCAGTGCTCCGGTTACTTTAACTTTTGCAAAATCTCCCGTCATCAGAAGCTCCCCTGTCTGTACAAAAAGATATCCGTCTACCTTTGGGGCATCTCCGTATGTACGCGCAATATAAGCGCTTTCTCCAGAAACCTTTCCCTCGATCATAACCATCAGTTCCTGTCCGATACGATCATTTCCCTTTTCCAGAGATATTTCCTGCTGAAGTTCCATGATCTCATCTCTTCTTTCCTCCTTCAGTTCCTCCGGAACCTGATCTGTCATTTTTTCTGCAGGCGTTCCCTCTTCCGGAGAATAGGTAAAGGCTCCCAGCCGGTCAAATTCCATCTGGTCTACAAAGTCCATCAATTCCTGATGATCCGCTTCTGTTTCTCCCGGAAATCCTGTTATCAATGTAGTACGAAGAACAATATCCGGGATCTCTCTTCTTAATTTTTCTATGATTTCTGTAAGCTGGGCTCTGGTGGTGCGGCGCCCCATTCGCTTCAGGATTTTGTCACTTGCATGCTGAATAGGAAGATCAAGGTAATGGCATATCTTTTTTTCTTCCTTCATAACCTGGATCAGATCGTCATAAATTTCTTCCGGATAGCAGTAAAGTACACGAATCCAGCGGATTCCTTTGATCCGGCAAAGTTTTTTCAAAAGAATATGAAGAGTTTTCTTCCCGTAAAGATCTGTTCCGTATACAGTAGTCTCCTGAGCTACCAGGATCAGTTCTTTTACTCCCTGCTCTGCCATATATTCCGCCTGCGCAAGAAGCCTTTCTTCCGGCACACTGCGGAAGCTTCCTCTTAAAGACGGGATAATGCAGTAGGTACAATGCTTGTCACAGCCCTCTGCAATCTTCAGATATCCATAATGCCCCCCTGTAGTAAGTACCGGACGGCCGGTATCTTCCGGAAGCTCATTAATATCCCGGTATTCCTCAAAATGTCTTCCTGAACATGCTTCTTCTACTGCTTTCAGAATGTCTCTGTAAGAAGAAGTACCCAGAACAGCGTCCACCTCTGGAATTTCCTGAATGATTTCCTCCTTATAACGCTGTGCCATACATCCGGTTACGATCAGCGCCTTACAGGTACCTGATTTTTTGTATTCTGCCATTTCCAGGATGTTTTCAATACTTTCTTCTTTTGCATCGTGGATAAAGCAGCAGGTATTGATCACAATGATCTCTGCATCTTCTTCTGAATCTACGATCTCATGACCGTTTTCGGTAAGAAGTGCCAGCATCTCCTCTGAATTTGTCAGGTTCTTATCACAGCCCAGTGAAATAAATAATATTTTCATAAAATCTCCTGATATATATAAGGAGCGCTGTAAAAACAACGCCCCACTGTCTTTGTTTTATTCTTCGGTTTCTTCTGTAACTGTCTCTGCAGTTTCGGAAACAGTCTCTGCTTCTGCTGTTACCGCTTCTTCCGGCTGCGCTTCGTTTTCTTCTTCGCCATTATCTGCAACGATCTTTACCTGTCCCTGATAAAATTCATCAATGGCAACAGAAAGCGGTTTTTTTCCTGCCGCGCCTCTTACCATAGGCTCTGCGCCTGCAATAAGCTGACGTGCACGTTTGCTTGTAGCCAGTACAAGAGAGTAACGGCTGTTCAGCATCATTGTGTTGTCGTCTTCCTCTGCATTGTTATTAATTGCCTGAATCAGTTCTGAATAGGACGGATGAATCATATTATAAGTCTCCTTTCATTAATTCCCGGGATTGTTCCTGGATTTTTTTGATAAACTCTGTATTCCGCTGTGTTTTACAGCGTTCACTTGAAATGATCCGGTGAAGCTCGTCAACGCACTCCTCCAGTTCATCATTTACCAGAAGATAATCATAAGCTTCCATGCCTTCTGCTTCCTCAGACGCCCTGCTCAAACGAGAACGGATGACTTCCGGCGCTTCAGTTCCTCTTCCCACCAGTCGTCTTTCCAATTCTTCCATGTTGGGAGGCGTCACAAAAATCAGCACTGCTTCGGGGATCTTTTCTTTTATCTTCATCGCTCCCTGGATCTCTATCTCCAGGATTACATTTTTGCCTTCGGAAAGCTTCTCCTCCACATAAGGGCGGGGAGTCCCATAATAATTATCTACATATCTGGCATACTCCAAAAGCTGGTCTTCCCGAATCATCTGTTCTACTTCTTCTACGGTACGGAAAAAATATGCTTTTCCGTCTTCCTCTCCCGGTCTGGGAGCACGAGTAGTTACAGAAACGGATAACGCATACTCCTGATATTTTTCCAGGAGACGTCTCATAACCGTTCCCTTACCAGCTCCGGAAAATCCGGATACCACTGCCAAAACACCTTTACTCATGTTCTTCTCCTCTGTCTTCAAAATCATATGCCTCCGCAAATCGCCTTGCTATGGTTTCCGGCTGAAGAGCCGACAGCACAATATAGTCGTCCGAAGTAACGATTACAGCCTTTGTCTTACGCCCCTGTGTGGCATCCACCAGTGAGCGAGTTCCCTTAATGCTCTGTACCATACGCTTTACCGGTGCAGCATCCGGACTGACAACAGCAACAATCTTCTGAGAATTTACAACATTTCCAAAACCTACATTTATCAACTTTGCCACAGATCAGTCTGCCTCCATTACTCTATATTCTGGATCTGCTCACGGATCTTTTCTATTTCTGTTTTCAGATCGATCGCAATATCGGAAATCTGGATATCACTGGATTTTGACAGAATCGTGTTTGCCTCTCTGTTCATTTCCTGTGCCATAAAATCCAGTTTGCGTCCGATTCCTTCCTGCTCGCTGAGTATTTTTTTCATACCGCGGATATGACTGTGGAGCCGGACAGTTTCTTCATCATTACAGATTTTATCTGAAAAAAGAACAACCTCTGCCGCAATACGGTTATCATCGATCTGCGAATCCTCCAGAAGTTCATGAACCTTTGTTTCCAGCTTTTCTCTGTATGCCTGGACAACCTCCGGCGAACGCTTCTCTACCATAGAAACTTTTTCATCCAGTCCCTCCAGCTTAGCAAGCAGATCATTTTTCAAATGTTTTCCTTCCCGTTCTCTTGCTTCCACAAATCTTGTGCACGCTTCCTTCAAAGGCGTCTCCAGACAATTCCAGAGTTCCTCTTCGTTTACCGGCTGTTCTTCCATAGTCAGAACCTCCGGATATCTGGAAAGCATTGTCACGCTGATATCATTTTTCAGCTGGAACTCCTGTTCCATTTCTTTTAGGTATCCCAGATATTCTGCCGCAAGATCACGATTAAATTTCAGGGCAACGCTTCCTGCTGTATAGTCCTCGTAAGTAATAAAAATATCCACCTTGCCGCGCTGCATGTATGTCTTTATCAGATTACGGACCTGCCCCTCAAAAAGATTCAGCTTCCTGGGCATCTTGATGTTCAGATCCAGATATCTGTGATTCACTGATTTCAGCTCCACTGTGATCTTCCACTCTTTTGTCACGGCTTCAGCCCGGCCGAAGCCTGTCATACTTTTTATCATAATGTCTTCTCTCTTTGCAGATTACTTATATCTTTACATACAGATTGATTATAAAACATCTGAACAGGGTAGTCAATTATTTTTTCGGATTGTCTTATTTTCTCTCATCCCCAGATACCACTGCGGACTTCTTCTAAATGCTCCAGAATATAGTTGTATATTTCAATAGAAACATCGTCTGGATAATGAATCCCATCTAATGTAGAATAGCCATTTTCTGTCAGATGTGTATAGATATCGATATAATTAACACCGATCAAATTCGCCTCCATGGAAGAGTTAAAGCTTTCAATCTGGGCATTTGTCACATAAGGATCATTTTCTACCGGACCTACAGACACAAAATAGGTGGAAGCTCCCAGATCCGTCCACTCCTTCGCTTTCTGATTGATGTACTGAATATATTCATTTACATGATGAACATCATTTACCCCCATCAAAATAATCACTGCCGTATTGTCCTGGATCTCGTCTTCAATTTCCGGAACTCCGTCAGAAACCATCCAGTCATATCCCATAGAAGACAGACAGGACCATATACTGTCATCCTGAACTGCATCACGGATTCCTTCCGTTCTGGAATCTCCGATAAAAATAAGTTTATCATTGGTAACTGTCTTAGGATGATCCGGCTTACTGAGCATGCCTTCCTCTCCATAGACCTGTTCAAAGGAACAAACGAAAAAGCATAGCATCAGGATCAGAATACTGCCTCCAATAAAAATACTTTTTTTCACCGTCACACCTCCCAATATATCAGATATGTCTATTTTTTTACTATGACACAGTTTTTCCAGAATGTCAAACAACAGAAATATGCAGGTTTCCAACACTCCCCGGAATATCAGTATTTTATAAGATTTTTTTGCGCTGTATGCAAATACATGCTATACTGTAAACTATAAAATTTTAAAAAGGAGCAGCTTCTATGGCATTTGACGGAATTACCATTGCCGCAATGGTAAAGGAATTACATACATATCTGGATGGCGGCCGGTTCAACAAAATCGCACAGCCGGAATCGGACGCCCTCCTGATCACCGCAAAGGGAAGTCAGGGACAGTGCAGGCTTCTGCTTTCTGCAAGCGCCTCCCTTCCTCTGATTTATTTTATAGACAAAAATAAACCAAGCCCTCTTACTGCACCAAATTTCTGCATGTTTCTCCGGAAGCATATCGGAAGTGCAAAGATCGCAGATATCCGGCAGCCCGGTCTGGAGCGGGTAGTGGAATTTGAACTGGAGCATTTAAACGAAATGGGAGATCCCTGCAAAAAGATCCTGATCATGGAACTGATGGGAAAACACAGCAACATTATTTTCTGCGATGAAAACAGAATGATCCTGGACAGCATCAAGCATGTTTCCTCTCATATGAGTTCGGTTCGGGAGGTACTTCCGGGAAGACCTTACTTCCTTCCTCGGACACAGGAAAAAGCAGATCCTCTTACGATCACAGAAGAGGAATTTACAGAAACCGTGTGCAAAAAGCCCTGTAATATTTCCAGGGCCATCTACACCTCTCTTACGGGATTAAGTCCTCTGATCGCCGAGGAAATCTGCTTCCGTGCTTCCATCGACGGCAGCGATGCAGCTGCTTCGCTTAATGAAGCTGCATGCACACATCTGTACCATACTTTCCAGCGGCTGATGGATCAGGTTAAAGAGGGGGATTTTACTCCTAATATTATTTACCGGGGAACAGAGCCTGTGGAATATTCCGTACTTCCCCTGACACAGTTTGGAACGGAATACCACAGCGAATCTTTTACTACTGTATCTGCCATGCTGGATTCTTACTATTCCTCACGGGATACCCTGAACCGTATACGGCAGAAATCCTCTGATCTGCGCAGAATCGTACAGACCGCCCTGGAGCGCAACCGCAAAAAATTTGCACTTCAGTCCAAACAGATGAAGGATACATCCAAAAAAGAAAAATATCGGGTCTACGGAGAACTGATCAACACCTATGGCTACGGACTGGAAGAGGGCTGCAAATCTTTCCAGGCTCTGAACTACTATACCAACGAAGAGATCACCATTCCTCTGGATCCAACCCTCACCGCCGGAGAAAACGCCAAGAAGTATTTTGACCGCTACGGAAAGCTGAAACGTACAGAAGAAGCTCTGACAGAACAGATTGCCGAAACTCAGTCAGAAATCGAACACCTGGAATCTATTTCCAATGCACTGGATATTGCACGGGCAGAAAGCGATTTAAGCCAGATCAAAGAAGAACTTACAGAATATGGTTTTATTAAAAAGCATTCTTCTTCCAGGAAAGGCCAGAAAGCACAGTCAAAATCCAAACCTTTCCACTATATTTCCAGCGATGGCTTCGATATATTTGTAGGAAAAAATAATTTCCAGAATGACGAGCTTACCTTTCGGCTGGCTTCCGGTAATGACTGGTGGTTCCATGCAAAAAAAATGGCAGGATCCCATGTAGTGGTAAAAACACCGGACGGAGAAATGCCGGACCGTACTTTTGAAGAAGCCGGACGTCTGGCTGCCTTTTACTCCAAAGGCCGGACTGCTCCCAAAGTAGAGATTGACTATATCCAGAAAAAACATGTCAAAAAACCTGCCGGAGCCAAACCGGGATTTGTTGTTTACTATACCAACTACTCTCTGATGGCTGAGCCGGACATCTCAGATATCAAAGAAGCGCCCCAAATGTAACAGGGCGCTTCTTTTTCTGCATCAGATCAACTTTTATTCTGTTTTTCTTCCCGGTATCTTCCAGGTGTCATGCCATAAGCTCTGCGAAAAGCTGCAATGAACGCACTTGCAGAGGGAAAACAGGTCTTCATGGCAATTTCTGTCACACTGTCCCCGGCGGTTTCCAAAAAAGCAGCCGCCGCCTGCAGACGATAATTCTGCAGATACTGATAAGGAGAATATCCCGTATATTTTTTAAAACAACGAAGGGTTTCTGTCGGACTTACATTTGCTGAGGCTGAAATTTCCTTCAGGGTCAGTTTTCTGTCGTAATTCCGATGAACAAAATCCAGCAGCTTCTGGATTCGTTCATGGTCTCTTTCCCCGGCAGGAATCAAATCTTTTTCTGTATCTCCCAGGGCTGTTGCTGTTTCCAGCCAGAGTTCGTTCAGCTTCAAAGACACCCGGTACTCCCAGTTCGGAGGTCTTTTTTCCTGAAAATACAGATCATCCAAATCTCTGATCATTCTCAGCACTGCCTGATCTTCTTTCTTCTCCGGCCAAAAACATTGTCCCGAAATAAAAGGATTCTCAACAATTCTCAGAACCGTTTCCTCCATAATGCTGCCTTTAAAAAAGCCAAGAAAGTTTTTGGGGATCAGAAAGCTGTGATAGCTGCAGTCCTCTTTTTCTGCGATATAATGGAGTACATTCCTGTTGATAAACATGCAGCATCCCCTGGACAGATCAAACTCCTGCTCCCATAATTTAAAATGTACTACACCTTTTTTTATGTATACAAACTGCAGTTCTTCATGCCAGTGAAGGTGGCGAAAGCCCTCATTAAAAGGAATGCAGGCTTTATGTTTTACATCCAGTACCAGAAGCGGAAATCTGGTATCATGATAGGGATTATGAGAATAAACAGGCGTATCATTTGGATAAGATTTCATTTAATTCCTCAATGTCAAATTCTATTTCCGGAAGCAGCTCAAAATAAAAATCCGAATACTTTTCTGTAAGAGCAGCAATACATTTTGTCTGCAGCATCTTAAAACGTCTTACGGAAAGCTCGTCTTTATTCAGCGTGATATAAGCACTGATCCAGAGTTTTCTCCCGGTTCTTACAATTTCGTAGTGACATTCTGAGCAGTTGCTTTCCCGGATGATCGGTTCTACCAGACTTTTGATTTCCTCTACTGTCTCCTCCTCCGGCGAGATCAGAAGCAGATCTCTGATTCCGGTGATCACTGTTTTGATCGGAATCGGAAGCATGACTACAGACAAGATCATGGTCAGAAGAGAATCCAGATATGGAACAAAAGCCTGGAACCACGGAAACGGAACGATCATAGGAAGTACAAAAGCTGCCGTCATCCCAAGGGAAATAATACTGTCGATCTTCCACCCTTCCATTTCTACTTCTACCGTCGGAGATTTGATGTTTTTGTTTTTCTTTTTCAGATAAATCGTTACTGCAATGCCTAGCACGCAGGCAGTGAGCTCAAACCATGCAACCACCCCAAAGTCAACAGTCCGTCCTCCATGGAGCAGGATATTGATACTGTTTGTAATCAGTCCCACTGTAACGGTGGTCATTGTAATTCCCTTGATAACGAGAAAAACCGTTTCTATCTGCATATGTCCAAAGGGATATTTCTCATTGCTTGGCCGATACAGAAGGGGAATGATAAGAACAGAAGGAAGGAGCATGAAAAATTCTATTCCGTCATAAACCGCATCCAGAAGCACTGCCTGGGATCCGGTCACCACTGCCATCACAAGTTCCAGTATGACAAAAAAGAGATTTCCATAAAGAGACACGGTCATTGCTTTCTTTTCTTTTTTTGATCTTCGTTTTCCTGTACGCATAAATTCACCTGACTGTTCTGTTTTGATGTTTTTCATATATAGTTTACCTGTTATTTTGCTATTTTTCAAGAATAAACTGTGATATTATGACATCATCAAACAAGAAAGGAAAACTCAAATGATTATTGATGGAAATGAAATTGAAAAAAAAGCCATGAAAGAATTTCATCTTGGAAACAGAAAAGAAGGACTTCGGATACAGGAAGAGTTTGCGTCCGCTTTCCGTGCAGAATACGCACAGAAGGATCACTGTCCCTGTACAAAAGCCTGTCGTTATCACGGCAACTGCAAAGAATGTGTTGCCATCCACAGAGCTCATCAGGAACATGTGCCCAACTGTATGCGTACTATGATCAATCAAAAAATTGCTGTTCTGTCTGAGCTGACAGAACATACTTATAGTGAAACATCCTCAATCAGATAGACCGGCTATCACCGTATTAATTTATGGTGTATACCCAGTTTTCTTTGCGAGGCTTTGTATGAGGATATTCACCTTCTGTATATCCGAGGACACAATGTCCGATTCCTTCATAATCCCCCTCGATTCCTAATGATTCCAGGATTTCTTTTCCCTCCGGAAGCTGAAATTCCTCCTTTGCACGATGGATCCAGCAGCTTCCGATTCCAAGGGAGTGGGCAGCCAGCATAAGATTTCCCATAACAAGACTTCCATCATACAAATAGGTTGGGGCCGTTTTATCTGCAAGAACGATCAGAACAGCAGGAGCTCCATAAAAGGGATCGGAATCTGTACCCATAATCTCCCCATTCAGCCTGGAAAGTTTCCTGATCAGTTCTCTGTTTGTGATCTTGATAATAACAGGAGACTGACAGTTTCTTCCTGTTGCTGCCCAGGTTCCTGCTTCCACAATCTGATCCAGGATTTCTTCCGGAATCGGATCCGGCTTAAATTTACGCACACTTCTTCTTGTCTGCATCAATTCCAGTGTTTTGTTTAATTCGCTCATAACAAATACCTCCAAATAATTTATTAATATAATTCCTGACAGCGAAATCTCGCTTTTCGGAAATTATTTCACGTTTATTCAGATTGACGAAACTTCAGATCCAGGAAAACATCCTCGAAATAAGGAGTCAAAAGTTTTATAATCCTCTCCTTTTTTTCCAGCATCTCCTTCATTTGCCCTTCTGTAATCTGGATTCTTGCCGCACCGTGGAACAGCCTGATGCGAAAGTCCTGAAAACCGATTCCCTTCAGTTCTTCTTCCGCTTTTTCAATTTTTTCCAGCATCTCCCTCTGAAGTACTGTTCCTGTCGGTATCCGGGTTGCCAGACAGGCATAGGAAGGTTTGTCCCAGGTAAAAAGACCTTCTTCTCGGGAAAGTCTCCGGATCTCTTTTTTGGTAAGTCCACAGTCTCTAAGGGGGGAAAGAACCTCCAGTTCATGAGCAGCGCGCATTCCCGGTCTGTCGGAAACATCATCTGACGCATTGCTTCCATCCATCAAGAGCGTATAGCCATCTTTCAAAGCTCTTTCCTTTAAAACAGAAAACAATGTTTTTTTGCAATAATAGCATCTGTTTGCAGGATTAGCAGAAATTTCATTATCCTTTAAAATATCATGTTCTATTACAATAAGCGTTTTTCCTAGTTCCCTGGTCAGACGTCTGGCATCCTCCAGTTCAAAAGCAGGCTGAAACGCTGTTTTTATAAAATAAGGCTGCACATCGGCGCCGTACTTAACTGACATTGCAAGAAGGAAAGCAGAATCAACGCCGCCGGAAAATCCAAGAGCCGCCCTGGGATGCTGTAAAAAAAATTCTTTTAAATTCATGTTGTTTTCTCCTGTATGAAATCAAACAAACTTAACTGTCTGCAGGTTTCCATATTTTTCTGTTTTCCGGTCTTTTCTCTTTCAGTGTCCTCCTCCGGAATCTCTTCCAGAAACGCAGACGGTTCTTCTGCAAAGGTCAGGATCAGTTCTTCTCTTGCCCTGGTCATCCCCACATAAAACAAACGTCGTTCCTCTTCCACATCCGCGGGAGCATCTTCTCTTTCCAGAGGAAGCTCTCCCTTTTCCATTCCAAAAAGAATTACCACAGGAAATTCCAGTCCCTTGGAGGCATGAAGAGTCATGAGAGACACTGCGTCTCCATGATAGCTTTTTCCTCCGCATCTCTTTAAATCTCCCTCTTCTCCCAGAAGAAGGGCATCCAGGAACTCTCTGGTACTGTTATAGAAAATCGCCATATCTGCCAGCATCTGCATATTTTTTTCTTCTGTCAGATTCAGATCCTCTATCCATTCCTGCATGAGCTTTTTGGGTTTTGTACGGTCCCATTTCTTCTCGTATCTGGCTGCCATTTCCTCGTAAATACCTGATGAAATCCGGCTGTCTTCCAGATCCCACAGCTTTTTCACAGCCTCTTCTCTGCAGGCAGGATGATCCGGTTCTGCCAGAGAACAGAAAAAGCTGATGGTTCCCTGAACAAGAGGGCTCTCTAAAAAACCTTCTCTTCCCCTCACCACATAGGGAATCCCTTCCTTTTGGAAACATTTTTCCAGCAGACGCGCCTGATGATGGGTTCTGTACAAAACTGCAATATCACGGAAGCTTTTTTGTCCTGCATTTCCCTTTTGTGCAAAATAATCCTGCGCTTCCAGCATATCCATACCGCCTGTCAGACGGTTTATTTCTTTTGCCGCAAAAACTGCTTCTGCATTTTTGGAAGAGGCTTCCACGATCCGCAGAGGAACGCCCTCGTCTTTCCAGGGCTTCAGTTTACGCTCCATACCCGGATTATTGCCGATCACTGCCAGAGCGCCCCTGAGGATGTGTCCGGTACTCCGATAATTATTTTCCAGAGAAATCATTCTGGTTTCCGGATATTCTTCTTTCATTTTCATGAAACAGCCGGAATCAGATCCACGGAAGCCATAAATAGACTGATCCGGATCTCCTATCACAAAAAGTTCTTTTCCATTCTTATTCCATTCCCGAATCAGTTCATACTGTATTGAACTGATATCCTGAAATTCATCTACCATAAGATACGAAAACTTCCGCTCCCAGGACTGCTTTTTCCTGCTCCCATGGTTTTCTCTGCATATTTTCAGGGTTTCTGTTAAAAGATCATCAAAATCATACAGCCCCTGGCTGTGCAAACGCTCCTGATAGGACTGCAGCAGCTGCGGAATCAGTTCCTCCTGTCCTGATACTGCCCCGGTTTTTGCCAGAGAAATTTTATTCAAAAGCTGCGCAGGAGTAAGCGACAATCCATACTCTCCACACAATTCCTTTGCGATTTCTGTCAGAACAGAGGTATCAGCCAGAAAAATTTTCCGTCCCTGTTTTTTCAGAAAATCCAGACAGATGGAATGAAAGGTTCCAATTTGCATACGGCTGATATTCCGTCTGGAACCAGCCTGCAGCGTCAGACGTTCTTTTAATTCCCTCGCAGCCTGATTGGTAAAGGTTACGGCTGTGATCTCTCCCGGACCTACATTTCTCTGTTCCAGAAGATAAAGGATCCGTGCGATCAGTGTTTTTGTTTTCCCTGTTCCGGGACCTGCCGCCACAGCGATCCTGCGGTCTATGGTCTCTGCCGCCTGACTTTGTTTTTCATTCAGCTCTTCCTTTTTCCCGGTTTCTTTGTCTTCTTCCTGCTGTTTCTCACTCTGATCCGGACGTTGACCGGAAGATACCCTGTCCTTTCTGTTCTTTTCTTCCTGATGCATTTCCTCTTCGCTGAAAAAAGACAGCTGCCCGTTTGGATTTTCGATCTCATCCTGTTCAAAAAGACGGATCACCCCATATTCTCCGTCAAATCCCGGGGTTCTTTTTACCTGCCCGGCTCTTAGTCTCCGTATCCCCTCTGCGACCATATATCCGGCCTCTTTCCGGATTTCTTCCACCGGTATTTCCCGAAGGATTTCAAATTCCGGTCCCAGTTTATGAAGCATGATCTCATACTGCTCCTGTACTTTTTTGCTGGCAGGTGTTTTTCCTGTGGAGGCTGCAATAACTTCAGGCAGAGGAACCAGATATTCAAATGGCTTTTTATTTTTTCTTTCCTCTCCATCCTTACGGTCAGAAAGCTGCAGAACTCTGTGATCCACACCAATCGTAATCTTCTTCCCACAGATCGGGCAGATTCCTCCATATGCTTCAGATTCTTCCGGACTCAGACAGAGATGACATTTTCTGTGTCCGTCAAAATGGTATTTTCCTTCTTCGGGAAAGAACTCAATGGTTCCTTCCAGCCCATTTCCTTCCTGAATTGCCTGATATAATCCCTGATAACTCAAATCTATATCCAGAAGGTTTGCTTCCCTGCCTAATTTAGCCGGGGAGTGCGCGTCTGAATTGGAGATCAGCTGGTACCGATCCAAAGCCGAAAGCTTCCAGTTCATCAAAGGATCTGAAGAAAGTCCTGTTTCTACCGCATGGATATACGGAGTCAGATCCTCAAAGCATTCCTCCACTGTGTCAAAACCGGAAAATGCCCCAAACATGGAAAAATGCGGAGTCCAAATGTGCGCCGGGATCAGGATACCCCGGGGACACAGCTCCAGCATAATCTCCAGTAAGTCATGGCTGTCAAGACCAAGGATCGGTCTTCCGTCAGAATGAATATTTCCTATCATTTCCAGTTTTTTGGAAAGCTTTTCCGCATCCTCCAGACTGGGAAGAAGAATCACATTATGAACCTTTCTTACCTTACCGTTTTTCTTATAAATAGAGCTGATCTCACCGGAAAGCACAAATCTCGGAGAACTGTTTTTATATTCCCTGCTTTCTTCCAGCACAGCCTCTTCTTTTAAACAATATAGTCCGTCTTCTGCAGGAATCAGCTTTTCTTTCAGCTCCTCCCTCCATTGTGGATGGGTAAAATCTCCTGTGCCTAAAATGGATATTCCCTTTTTTCTTGCCCATAAATCCAGATATTCCGGTGTTCCCTGCTTACTGGTGGCGCGGGAATACCGGGAATGAATATGTAAGTCTGCAATTCCCTTCATTTTTTTCTCCCTGTAACCAAATTTTCTGTGAAAATTATAACACTTTTAGATTCTTATGGGAAGTCAGTATACAGCAGGATTCTCACAGTGCTTCCGGCTCTCCTGCTTTTACAGATGAAAAATAGCGCAGGTAATGATTTCACTACCTGCGCCATTTCGCATTATTTCTGCACGATATTTATAATCTTCTTCGGAACATAAATCTCTTTGATGATGGTTCCTGTCAGCTTGTCTGCAACTACTTCTTTTGCTTTTGCAAGGGCAGTTTCTTTGTCCGCATCCACCGGAAGAGCTACAACACCTCTGGTCTTGCCGTTGATCTGAACAGCAATCTCAATGGTATTCTCTACAGTTTTTGCTTCGTCATACTCCGGCCATGGCTGCTGATATACATAGCCTTCATAACCGCAGACATTCCAGATTTCCTCTGTGATATGAGGTGCTACCGGATTCAAAAGAAGCAGGAAGGTACGATATTCACCTTTTGTGATGCTTCCCTTTTTGGCAAAATCATTAAGAAGAGTCATCAGCGCTGCAATTGCAGTGTTGTATTTCAGATTCTCAAAATCATTGCTTACTTTTTTGATTGTCTGATGTATCTTTGTTTCCATATCACTGCTGAAGCCGTCACCTTCTGTAAGAATATCCTGCAGTTTCCATACACGTTCCAGGAAACGACGGCAGCCCTTTACTCCGTTTTCTGACCAGGATGCACTAAGATCAAAGGCGCCAATGAACATTTCATAAGTACGAAGAGTATCTGCTCCGTAATCATTAACGATATCATCCGGATTTACTACGTTTCCGCGGGATTTTGACATTTTCTCACCATTCTCGCCAAGGATCATGCCGTGAGAGGTACGTTTCTGGTATGGTTCCGGGCATGGCACAACTTTATTGTCATACAGGAATTTATGCCAGAAACGGGAATACAGAAGATGGAGGGTTGTATGCTCCATACCTCCGTTATACCAGTCAACCGGAAGCCAGTAATTAAGAGCCTCCTGGCTTGCAAGAGCTTCTGTATTATGAGGATCTGTATAACGAAGGAAATACCAGGAGGAACCAGCCCACTGAGGCATCGTATCTGTCTCACGTTTCGCCGGTCCGCCGCAGCATGGGCAGGTGGTATTTACCCAATCAGTCATAGCCGCCAAAGGAGACTCTCCGTTATCTGTAGGCATGTAGCTCTCTACATCCGGAAGTTCCAGAGGAAGCTCACTTTCCGGAAGCGCCACATAACCGCACTTGTTACAGTGTACCACGGGGATCGGTTCTCCCCAGTAACGCTGGCGGGAAAATACCCAGTCTCTCAGCTTGTAATTCGTCTTTCCTGTTCCAAGCTTTTTCTCTTCCAGCCACTCAATGATCTTTTTCTTTGCATCGGCAACTTCCAGACCATCCAGAAATCCAGAATTGACCATCTTACCTGCAGCAACATCTGTAAATGCTTCTTCCTGCACATTTGCTCCGCCTGCTACTACTTCGATGATCGGCATATTAAATTTCTTAGCAAACTCCCAGTCACGGGTATCATGAGCCGGAACAGCCATGATCGCACCGGTACCATAGCTCATCAGTACATAATCAGAAACCCAGATGGGAATTTCCTTTCCGTTTACCGGATTTACGGCGCGGATACCGTCAATCTGTACACCTGTCTTTTCTTTTGCAAGCTCAGAACGCTCAAAATCAGACTTTCTTGCAGCCTGCTCCTGATATTCGTGAACGGCATCCAGATTTTTAATCTCGTCTTTATATTTTTCCAGCATTGGATGCTCCGGAGAAACAACCATATAGGTTGCACCAAAAAGAGTATCTGGTCTGGTTGTATAAACAGTCAGCTTGTCTTCTTTTCCGGCAATGGCAAAGTCAACCTCTGCTCCCTGACTTTTTCCGATCCAGTTTTTCTGGGAAACTTTTACACGTTCAATATAATCTACGCCATCAAGACCTTCCAGAAGCTTTTCTGCATAATCTGTAATCTTCAGCATCCACTGGCTTTTGACCTTGCGGACAACCGGAGATCCACAACGCTCACAGACACCGTTTACTACTTCTTCATTGGCAAGTCCTACCTTACAGGAGGTACACCAGTTAATAGGCATTTCTGTTTTATAGGCAAGACCAGCATTAAACAGCTTCAGAAAGATCCACTGGGTCCATTTGTAGTATTCCGGATCTGTGGTGTTTACTTCCCTGTCCCAGTCAAAAGAATATCCCAGAGAATGAAGCTGTTCTTTAAAACGTTTTACATTATTTGCTGTAACAATCTTTGGATGGATTTTATTCTTAATGGCATAGTTTTCTGTGGGAAGACCAAAAGCATCCCAGCCCATAGGATAAAGTACATTGTATCCCTGCATTCTTCTTTTTCTTGCCACAATATCCAAAGCTGTGTACGGTCTTGGATGACCTACATGAAGGCCCTGTCCTGACGGATACGGAAACTCTACCAGAGCATAATATTTCGGTTTACTGTAATCATCTGTTGCGGCAAAAGCTTTATTGTCATCCCAGATCTTCTGCCACTTTTTCTCGATCACCTTATGATTGTAAGGTACTGACATAATTTTTCCTCCTTATACAAAATAGCAAAGCGGACAAGTCCGCTTCGAACTCCTTAATAAAAAAAGCCCCTCATCTCTGTATTTAGAGACGAAGGGCTAAATTCCGTGGTACCACTCTAATTCATCGGATATCTGATCCGGTGCACTCATTGAATCTGTAACGGGATTTCCCGTCCAAAGCTACTGTACTTTCACTTCGGCAACTCCAAGGCGAGTTCAGAAACATCCTTTCCTGCCTCACACCAAACGGCAGGTCTCTGAAAAAGAATAAGTTTTCTTACTGCTCCTCTTCTTCGTCTTTGTTCTTCATAATTCTAACTATTCCCGACAGGTTTGTCAAGGATTAAATTCTTCTCTGTTCCTGAAAAGCTCTCAGTATGATATTCCGCGCTTCTCTGGCTTTTTCCGCATCCATGTTCTCTGTGTTTTCCAGAGGATAAGGAAGCCCCATTTTTTCATATTTAGCCTTTCCCATAGTATGGTACGGAAGAACCTCCAGGCCCTTTATATTTTTAAATCCGGCCAGGAGCTTTCCAAGATTATTCAAATGCTCTTTCTGGTCTGTGATCCCGGGTACAACAACATGGCGGACAACCATAGGAACCTCTGCTTTTTCAAGCGCTTCAGCAAATTCCAGCACATGCTTCTGACTTAATCCGGTCAGATTTTTATGTTCCTCTTCATTACTGTGTTTAAAATCCAGAAGCACAAGATCAAGAACATCAAACAGTTTTTCAAATTCCTGCTGCCTTTCCTTCCGATACATGATTCCGGAAGTATCCAGACAGGTGTGGATTCCCTGTTTTTTTGCTTCACGGAAAAGTTCTGTCAGGAAATCAAGCTGCATAAGAGGTTCCCCGCCGGTAGCAGTAATCCCTCCATTTTTGTAAAAAACTTCATTCTTTTTGTAGGCATCCAGAATTTCTTCCACTGTCATCCTTTTTCCTTCTCCTGATTTCCAGGTATCCGGGTTGTGACAGTACAGGCATCTCAGAGGACATCCCTGAAAGAATACTACAAAACGAACTCCGGGACCATCAACGGTCCCGAAGCTCTCTGTAGAATGAATATACCCCTTGTGGTCATATTCTTTTTGCATCTGATTACATTCCCTGGTGGAAGGTTCTGGAAATAACCTCATCCTGCTGCTCTTTTGTCAGCTTATTGAAGTTTACCGCATAACCGGATACACGAACGGTCAGCTGCGGATATTTCTCCGGATGTGCCTGTGCATCCAGAAGAGTTTCTCTTGTAAAAACATTTACGTTCAGATGATGGCCACCTTTTTCTGCATAGCCGTCAAGTAAGTTTACCAGGTTATCTACCTGTGCGTCACTGATATTCATAGTAAATCCTCCTGTAATGTATATTTGAAATGAAAAGATTATTCTGCCTCGTCTACGCTGAGGTTTGGTTCACAGCATGCGCAGTCCGGCTCAAGAGAAAAGCTCAGATCATCCAGACTGATGGAATCCAGCATTACCATATCCTCTTTTCCAAGAGCTCCCGGAATAATAGAGAAGGTGTTGGAAATTCCATCCTGCGCTTCTTTAAACGGAAGCTTGGCAACAGAACTTAAAGATGCAACCGCTCCATGGCTGTCTCTTCCGTGCATAGGGTTTGCACCCGGGGCAAATGGCTCGCCAGCCTTACGTCCGTCCGGTGTTGCTCCTGTATTCTTGCCATATACTACATTTGAAGTAATGGTAAGGATAGAAGTTGTAGGAATACCGCCGCGGTAAGTCTGAGTAGTACCTACATAGTGCATAAAATCTTTTACGATCTTGTATGCAATCTCATCTACACGGTCATCGTCGTTTCCGTATTTCGGGTAATCGCCCTCCACCTCAAAGTCTACCACAATGCCGTTTTCATCACGGATGGTTTTTACCTTTGCATATTTAATAGCAGAAAGAGAGTCTGCGATTACAGAAAGTCCGGCAATACCTGTTGCAAACCAGCGTGTCACATTCTTGTCATGAAGAGCCATCTGAAGACGCTCATAGCAGTATTTATCATGCATATAATGAATAATATTAAGAGTATTCACATATACATGAGACAGCCAGCGGCTCATATCGTCATAGCGTTCCATAACCTCATCATAATCCAGGTATTCAGAAGTGATCGGACGATACTTTGGTCCTACCTGTTTCTTGGTGATCTCATCTACACCGCCGTTGATAGCATAGAGAAGACACTTGGCAAGATTGGCACGAGCGCCAAAGAACTGCATCTCCTTGCCAACACGCATGGAAGATACACAGCATGCGATGGCATAGTCATCTCCGTGAGTCACTCTCATCAGATCATCATTTTCGTACTGAATGGAAGAGGATGCAATGGAGGTCTTTGCACAGAAACGTTTAAAGTTCTGCGGAAGTCTCGTGGACCATAATACAGTCAGGTTCGGTTCCGGCGCCGGTCCCAGGTTGGAAAGTGTATGAAGGTAACGATAGGACATTTTTGTTACCATGCTTCTGCCGTCAATTCCCATACCTGCAATAGATTCTGTTACCCATGTGGGGTCACCGGAAAACAGTGCATTATATTCCGGAGTTCTGGCGAATTTTACCAGACGGAGTTTCATGATAAAGTGATCGATAAACTCCTGGATCTGCTCCTCTGTAAATGTACCGTTTGCAAGGTCTCTCTCTGCATAAATGTCAAGGAAAGTAGAAGTACGTCCCAGAGACATGGCTGCACCGTTCTGCTCCTTGATCGCTGCCAGATATCCAAAATACAGCCACTGAATTGCTTCCTGTACGTTCTGAGCCGGTCTGGAAATATCAAACCCGTAGATTTCACCAAGTTTTTTCAGTTCCTTAAGAGCCTTGATCTGTTCAGAAAGCTCCTCGCGATTACGGATTACATCCTCGTACATATTGCTTCGTGTTCCGGCTTTCTGATCTTCTTTGTCCTCGATCAGACGGTCTACACCATAAAGCGCTACACGACGGTAATCGCCGATGATACGGCCGCGTCCATATGCATCCGGAAGTCCGGTGATAATGTGACTGGAACGGCATGCGCGCATTTCCGGTGAATATACATCAAATACTCCGTCATTATGTGTTTTTCTGTATTTTGTATAAAAATCTACAATTTCCGGATCCACATGATATCCGTTGTCCTCGCAGGCTTTGATAGCCATACGGATTCCTCCGTTTGGCTGAAGAGCACGCTTAAACGGCTTATCAGTCTGAAATCCTACAATTTTTTCTTTATCTTTGTTCAGGTATCCCGGTCCGTGGGAAGTGATGGTAGAGATAATGTGTGTATCCATATCAAGGACACCGCCTTTATTTCTCTCTTCCTCTGTCAGTTCCATTACCTGCTCCCATAACTCATTGGTCGCTTTTGTCGGTCCTTCCAGAAAGGTTTCATCTCCCTCATAGGGTGTATAGTTTTTCTGGATGAAATCACGCACGTTGATTTCTTTCTCCCAGACTCCGCCTTTGAATGAAGCCCATTCCTGTCTCATTGATCGTCCTCCTGGTATTTTTTCTGAAGTTGTTTCTAAGCAACTTAATTTTCATGATTAGAATATATAGTATAACCAGTCTTACGTCAAGGTATATATTGTATATTTTAAAGGACAATACTTA
>NZ_CABVDF010000010.1:0-28971 GCF_902497045.1 uncultured Blautia sp.
GTATGATTTTAATGTGCAAAATATGCGTTTACCACAAAAAATACTGCTAAAACAAAAACGCATAGGGAAAAGGAGGAAATAACAAATGAAAAATGAGAAAAAAGCCATTGTAGCAGCAGGGCTTGTGATCGGTGTGATCTCAGCTTTGCTGGTATTTTTTGGCAATCCGGTAAATATGGGATTCTGTATTGCATGTTTCCTGAGAGATACGGCAGGAGCTCTGGGATTTCATTCGACTCCGGTGGTACAATACATACGTCCGGAAATCATCGGACTGGTGCTTGGCGCCTGCATTATGGCAATGGTGTCCGGAGAATTTAAGGCAAGAGGTGGTTCTGCTCCTATTACCAGATTTATCCTTGCAGTGTTTGTCATGATCGGCTGCCTGATGTTCCTGGGCTGTCCGTTCCGTATGATCCTGAGACTGGCAGGGGGAGACGGAAACGCGATCTTTGGTTTTGTGGGATTTGCCCTTGGTATTTTTGCAGGTGTATTTTTCTTGAAAAGAGGATATACACTGAAACGCTCTTATAAAATGCCGGCTCTGGAGGGACAGCTTTTTCCTGTACTTCAGATTGTGTTCCTGATCCTTCTGGTCGCAGCGCCTGCATTTATTCATTTTTCCACAGAAGGTCCGGGGTCTCTTCATGCCTCTGTCTGGATCGCTCTGGCAGCCGGTCTGATCGTAGGCGGTCTTGCGCAGAAAACACGTCTCTGTATGGTGGGCGGTATCCGTGATGCGGTTCTTTTCCGTGAATGGAAGCTTCTGATGGGATTTGTGGCAATTTTTGCCAGCGCTCTGGTAATGAACCTGATTCTGGGTGCAGTAACAGGAACACCGTTTTTTAATCCGGGATTTGCAGGACAGCCGGTAGCCCATACGGGCGGTCTGTGGAATGCACTTGGCATGTTCCTTGCAGGCTTTGGCTGCGTACTTCTTGGAGGCTGTCCTCTCCGCCAGCTGGTACTTTCCGGCGAGGGAAACACAGATTCCGCAGTAACAGTCATCGGACTGATGGTTGGAGCGGCTGTTGCTCATAACTTTGGGCTTGCATCCTCCGGAGAAGGTCCTACATCCAATGGAAAGATTGCTGTTATTATTGGTATTGCAGTGGTAACTGTGATCGCATTTATGAATTCCAGAAAAAAATCAGACTGATAAAATAATTTTTGAGAAAAGGAGAATTGGTATGAAACAGGTAGATGCAAGAGGATTATCCTGTCCGGAACCGGTGATCATGACAAAAAATGCGCTGGCTTCCAAAGAGGCGGCATATGAGGTTCTGGTAGATAACGTAACTGCCAGGGAAAATGTTACGAGATTTGCATCCCACCAGGGCTATCAGGTACAGGTGGAAGAGCAGGGTGAGGATTTCCTGCTTCGTATTACAAAATGACAGAATATATCGCTACTTTTTATTCCCATTACGGCGCAGTATGTTTTAAGAAAAATTGTGAAAAACTGGGAATCGGCACAAAGATCATGCCGGTTCCCAGAAATTTAAGTTCCTCCTGCGGAACCTGCGTCCGGTTCTGGATGGAACAGGAGTTTTCGGAGGTTTCTCTGGAGCTGAACGAGGAGCTGGAGCAGATTGTTCAGGTGGAGGGCGACTCTTATCGGGCGCTTTATCGTTCGGAGGAGTAAAGATCCAGCTGCTTTATCAGTCCGTAAAGGGTTCGGCGGTACACAGCATAGAACAGAATGGCAATGACAGCGATCACTTCCAGACATACCAGGAACCCGGCAATCTCTGACTGTGTATAGCGGTTATCATTTGCATAAAGCATCATTCCATAGAGAAGCACCATGCAGCTCATTCCTACGGCTGTCGGAATCTGAAAGACCGGTCCGGCCTGTCGGCGAAGTTCCCGGCAAAGATAACCGGGAGACGCGCCCAGACGCTTCAGATCGTAAAAAACATAGGCATTATTCAGAGCCAGTGTCTGGCAGCGGGTGTAAGAAATGACCAGAGCTGCTGTGAAGCAAACGATCCCGATAAAAAGGAAGGTCATCATAAATACAGAAAAGGTGTTCAGCTGTTCGGTGCTGTCAAGGATCCGGAACTGGGGCATATAATTCCAGAACATCCGGAAATCTGCACTGTCCAGCTGTGAGCGGTCCAGGTGCTCATCGATATCTCTGTAGCTGGCTCCGAAATAATCGTTTGTATAGCCTTCGGTCATGAGGTATTCTACAGGATCATAGAGACCTGTGGAAAAGCTGTCGTCATCAAAGGAGGCTACAATCCTTTCATAAAAAGCCCTGGCAAATGGATAGCTGTCTTTTCCTTCAGAATTAAAAAACGCCATGGTTCCCTGCCACTGGGGAGTAAGTCCCCGGGAGATTTTCTGGAAATCACTGTCGTCCAGGATTCCGGTATAGAGAGCGCCCAGCTGTTCAAAATGGACAAAGCCTTTAAAGGAAACAGGAAGAACGTCTCTTGTGACCATATTAGTAAAACGGGTGGAATTGTCTACTATACGGTAGGAGGTTTCTTCTCTGTTTGTTACAGCATAATATTCTCCCGGTTCAACAGAAAGGTTCTGACCTGAAATCTGGTTGAAATCGCTTTCAGAAAGGAAATGGCCCTCTGAGGCGATTTCATAGTATTTCCACGAAAAGCTGCCGTCGTCATTGTCGATCATTATATTGGAGTCAACGGCCAGACTGAGATAAGGACATTCCTTCCAGTCTGTGATCTGAACTTTATATTCCCTCGCAAGGGTCTGGACGTCTTCTTCAGACGGAAGCTGCTGGTCGGAAGGCCAGAACCAGGAATAATCGTACTCCCTTTGTTCGATGGTCATGGAAGTACCTGTACCCAGCATGGGAAGATAAAAAATACCAAAGCAGCCGCCTGCGATCAGAACAGTGGTAACCAGCAGGCTGTTTACCGTCTGTTTTCCCTGGAATTTCATCATGCTTCTTGCAATGATGTTTTTCCAGGGATTTTTGCGTCTGAAATGCCATCCGTTGACAACTGTATGGAGCATGATCATATAAAGTCCTGCAAATACCGGGGAATAACAAAGAACCTTAAGCAGGGCTGAAGGAAAGCGGTGGGTAAGATCACGATAAAACGTAGGAAAGTTGTATCCCAGCATTGCGCCGCCTATCAAAAGGATAATACCCACAGGGCCGCACCACAGCCCAAGCTCTCTTACCGGTTCATTCTGGTGTTCTTCCTGTATCACATCCAGAATATCTGTTTTTCTGAGATAAACATAAGCCAGCAGGCAGGCACAGAAAAGCACGAGAAGGGCGAAGCCTGCCGGTATCCAGAGACAGCGGAAATCAAGACTAAGGATCATGTACTGATTATCTACGATCAGGAAACGGAACAGCTTCCACAGGAGCGTAATAAAGGGGAAGCCTGCCAGGATCCCCAGAAGTGCGGAGCTTCCACTCAAAAGGAGTACCTCACGGAAAAGTCCGGGAGCAAGGGTTTTTCTTGATGCGCCAAGAGCCATAAGGATGCCCAGCTGCCGGGATTTTTTGCGGAAAAACAGGCTGGCGGCATAGACAGTGAAAACTGTACAGCCAAAAAGAGTCATGATAAAGATCATGTAAAGCTGTCTCAGGCTGTCACCTCCTTCTGGGAAGATATTCAGAACCGTAGGAGAAAACATCAGGGCGGAGTAGGCGGTCATCAGCATCAAGGATACAAAGTTACAGAACAGATACAGCCGTGACTGCTTCCAGTCAGCTTTTTGCAGCCGGCTTTCCAGGTCTTTTATGTTTTTTATGGATTGTTTTGTTTTCTTTTTATTCATTCTGCATCACCACTCATTTCTTTGATCGCATTTAACAGGGTGTCGTGGAAAGCGCTTCTTGTCTGGATGTTTTTTTCCAGCTGACGATAAACCATTCCGTCTTTTAATAGAATTACCCGGTCGCAGAAGGAGGCGGAAAAACTGTCGTGAGTTACCATAAAGATGGTGGCATCCAGATTATTTCTGGCATTTTCAAAGGACTCGATGACGATACGGCTGGAACGGCTGTCCAGATTTCCGGTAGGCTCATCTGCAAGGATCATCAGAGGCCGGTTGATCAGGCTTCTGGCAACAGCTGTTCTCTGTCTTTCGCCGCCGGAGATCTCCGCGGGATATTTACTTCGGATATGACTGATGCCAAACAGCTCCATCAGCTGATCTGCGTAGCGTTCCCCGTCTTTGTCCACATTGGAACGGATGATCCTGGGAACCAGGATATTTTCCCGGACGGTAAGTCCGTCCAGAAGCATAAAATCCTGAAATACGAAGCCGAGCTTTTCGTTGCGGACGATGGCAAGCTGCTCCGGGGTCATGGAGCTGAGTTCCTGACCGCCCAGAGTGATTTTTCCTTTCTCAAAAGGGATATAGCAGGAAATACAGTTGAGAAGTGTGGATTTACCGGAACCGGAAGGTCCCATGACAGCCACAAATTCTCCCTTTGCAATGGAAAAGCTGATTCCTTTCAGGACAGGATAGGTTTGTTTTCCTGTTGTATAGGATTTTTCGAGATTTTTTACAGATAACATAAAATTCCCCCTTATAAATTATGGATATACAGGTTTTTGCTTTTGCATATTCAGGATAGCACAGAAAAAAGGGAGAAAAATCAGAGGTGTAAAGAATGGCGGACGGTGTGTAAAGTTTGGAAAAATCCGGTGGGAAATGTAAAGATCGGAAGGATTTTTGTAAAGTTTGGAGTGGACGGAAAGGAGAAGTGCGTTATAATAAAGAAACAGGAATCTGTAGAACCGAAACAGAATCATGGAGGGAGAAATGTATGCTGAGGATCGCATTGTGTGACGACGAACAGGAAGCCAGGGACAGCCTGCGGTTTCAGTTGGAAAAAGCTATATATGAGGGAGATGAGGAGATCGTCTATGAATTTACGTCCGGAGAAACTGCTCTCCGGTGGTTGAAAAAACATCCCGGTGAGATAGATCTTCTTTTTCTGGATGTGGAAATGAAGGATATTAATGGGATGAAAACCGCAGAAGAGATCCGGAAATTTGACAAAGAGCTTCTGATCGTTTTTGTTACCGGATACTCGGAATATGTGTTTGACGGGTACCGTACGGGAGCTTTGGATTATGTGCTGAAGCCGGCAGAGGAAGAACAGATCCGGCATATACTGAGCCGTGCCAGAGAACATTTTTTTCTGAAAAAAGAAAAGAACTTTGTGTTCCAGAATCAGGACGGGACTTTTCGGATGCCTCTGGATAAGATTCTGTATTTTTACAGCGACAGGCGGCAGGTCGGCGTGGTGACGGAGAATGAAGAATACTTTTTTATGGGAAACTTTCGGAAGTGGAAGGGAAAACAGACAGTCGTTTTGTAAGGATTCATCAGCGATATCTGATAAATGGAGACCGGGTGGATCATATCGGTCACGATCAGGTGGAGATCTGCGGAAAAGAACTTCCCATCAGCAGAGGGATGAAGGATGCGGCTGTGGCAAAACTGGCGGAATGTATGTTGAAAGGAATCGGGTGACGCCATGAAAGAGAGTGCAAAGCTTATACTGAGTGTTTTATGGCTTTCGCTTATGGGGATGCTGCTTCTTTTTTCTGTTGGAAGACTGGTCAGGCTGCGCCCGCAGAAGCTGAGAAGGCTGTTCCTTTTGTTTTCCTGCGGTCTTATGGGCGGAATGGTAATCTTTATATCCGACTGGCATAATATTGTTCCTACCTTTCTGATTTTCCTTACGGCTGTGTGGACAGGCTGTGAGGGAAGCCGTATCAAAAGGCTTACCGTGGGGCTTATGGTGGCAAGCACAGTGTTTTCTTTTAATGCGCTGGTGGATAACGGCACGGTGTTTGGAGGCTTCATGGTAATTCTTATAAAGCTGTGTTTCTGTCTGGGATTTTGTGTGGTGATCTGGAAATATGGACCGGAACGGGATTTTGAGCTTTCTCCGGCTATGTGGAAGCTTCTGTTTCTTCTGACCCTTCCTCCGGTGGGAATCGTGTTCAGCCTGATCCTTCTCAGCGATTCAAATATATATGAGCTGTCGGTACAGTATCTGATCCTTCTTCTTTTGTCCCTTTTTGCTTTTGCGGGTCTGCTCTGGACTATGGTGGTGCTGGCAAAACAGCAGAAGCTGGAAGCAGAAGCGGTAATGGCGGCTCAGAATGCCCGTTATTACGAAGCTATGGAACAGCAGCATTTTGAGATACGGAGATTGAAGCATGATATGGCAAACCACCTTCAGACTGCGCTGGCGCTTCCGGAGGATCAGAAAAAAGTGTATCTCCGGGAGCTTCTGGAAAGTACAGAGAACACCCGGACCTTAAAATACTGCGGAGACAATACGGTAAATATCATCCTCAGTGCAAAAGAAGCGTCGATGAAGCAGAAGGGAATAGAGTTTCATGTACTGGCAGACATTCCGGATCCGCTTCCTATGGAAAAACCAGATATCTGCGCCGTTTTTGGCAATGCCCTTGATAATGCCATGGAAGCAGTGGAGGGACTGCCGGCAGAAAAACGCAGAATTTCTCTGGAAGCAAGGATGGGAAAGGGACTTTTGGCAGTCAGCATCCGAAATCCGGGGAAGCTTTCTGAGAGCAGAGACGGGGAAGAGATAAAAAGGGAGATCCCTGTGACTACGAAAACGGACAGATCTGCCCATGGATTTGGTCTTCCAAGTATCCGGGCGGCTCTTGACAGATACAGCGGTACTATGGAACTTCGACAGTCGGGAGAGGAAGTGTGTTTGTTTCTTTACTGTCACCTTCAGAAAGAAAAGGGCTCTTGAGTTTACGGGGATCATCCTGTATACTTGGTTTTACCGAAATTCGTTATATTCCATATTTATAAGGAGAAATCAGAAATGGGTGAAAAGCTTACAAAACGTGATGTGGAAAAAATAGAGCAGGAGATCGAACACCGTAAGCTGGTAGTACGAAAAGAGGCTATCGAAGCGGTGAAGGAGGCAAGAGCCCAGGGGGATCTCAGCGAAAACTTTGAATATTATGCGGCAAAACGCCATAAGAACCAGAACGAAAGCCGTATCCGTTACCTGGAAAGGATGCTGAAAACAGCAGATATTGTTACCGATCTATCCAGAGAAGATGAAGTAGGAATGGATGATATCGTGGAAGTAGAGTTCGAAGAGGACGGAGAAATCGAGAAATACAAGCTGGTGACATCTATCAGAGGAAATTCCATGGAAAACAGGATCAGTATAGAATCTCCGCTGGGAAAAGCACTGAAAGGCCACAAGGCCGGAGATCGGGTAAAGGTACAGGTCAGTGAGGATATCAGCTATTACCTGATTATCCGTTCTATAGATAAGACGGGAGATGAGGGAGAGGATATCCGAGGATTTTAATAAAAATTTTACATAGATTTTACATTGCACTGGGGATAATTTTACAAAGCTTTCCTAAAATGAGAGTATATTAAATATTCGCAAAGGAGAAACACCATGGATTTTTTTAGTATACTGACATTGTTAGGAGGACTTGCCCTGTTTCTGTATGGTATGCAGATTATGGGAGACGGTCTTGCCAAGGTTTCCGGAGGAAAACTGGAAAAAATACTTGAAAATCTTACATCCAGTAAATTGAAAGCGGTTCTTCTGGGACTTGCGGTAACTGCAGTGATCCAGTCCTCTTCTGCAACTACGGTTATGGTAGTCGGTTTTGTAAACTCTGGTATTATGAAATTAACTCAGGCAGTAGGTATTATTATGGGTGCCAATATCGGTACTACAGTAACTGCCTGGATTTTAAGTCTTGCCGGAATTGAGAGCAGCAACTTTTTTATAAGTCTTCTGAAACCAAGCTCATTTGCTCCGATCCTGGCGTTGATCGGAATTGTACTTCTGATGTTTACCAAGAGCTCCCGTAAGAAAGATATCGGAGTGATTCTTGTAGGATTTGCAGTCCTGATGTTTGGTATGGAGACTATGAGCGGTGCTGTAAAGCCTCTGGCTGATGTTCCGGAATTTACAAATCTTCTTCTGGCATTTTCAAATCCGATAGCAGGTGTGCTGGCAGGTACGATCCTGACGGCGATCATTCAGTCCTCTTCGGCTTCGGTAGGTATCCTGCAGGCCTTGTGTGTAACAGGAGCAGTTCCGTACAGTGCAGCGTTTCCTATCATCATGGGACAGAATATCGGTACCTGCGTAACCGCGCTTCTGTCTGCCATCGGCGCAAATAAAAATGCCAAACGTGCAGCAATGATCCATTTATATTTCAATATGCTTGGAACAGTGATCTTCCTTGGTGTATTCTATCTTTTGAATTCTGTAGTTCATTTTTCATTTATGGATTCCATGGCAACACCGGCGGCGATTGCTGTTACACACAGTATCTTTAATGTAACTGCGACTTTGATCTGGCTTCCATTTTCCAATGTTCTTGTGAAGCTGGCATGCCTGACCATCCGCGATTCCGCAGAGGATGTGGAGGCAGCAAAGGAAGATCAGGAATTCATGATCCTGGAATCCCGTTTCCTGGAGAAACCGGCTTTTGCTGTAGAGCAGGGAAGAACTGCTGCAAGACGTATGGCGGAGGATTCCGGAAAATCTTTGAAAACTGCATTTGGTCTGCTTCATCAGTATGATGATGAGGGGGCAAAGAAAATCGATAAGCTGGAGGGAAAGGTGGATCGTTATGAGGATGAACTGGGAACCTATCTGGTACAGCTGAATAACAAAGACCTTTCCGAAAACGACAGCCACAGCGTTTCCATCATGCTTCACTGTATTGGAGATTTTGAACGTATATCCGACCATGCGGTGAATATCAAGGAGTCTGCCGAAGAGCTTCACGAAAAGAATTTAAGCTTTTCGCCTGTTGCAAAGGCAGAGCTGAGAGTTGTGACTGCTGCAGTCAATGACATTGTGGAAACTGCTTTTCATGTGTTTGATGCACAGGATACAACAAAGGCAGTGGAGATTGAAGCTCTGGAAGAACTGATCGATGAGCTTACCAAAGAAATGAAACGTCGTCACATCAACCGTCTCCGTTCCGGTGAATGTACTATTGAAATGGGATTTATCCTTTCTGACCTGATCACCAGCATGGAACGTATTGCAGACCACTGTTCTAATATTGGTGTTTGTGTGACTCAGGTTCGTGAAAATCTGTATGATACGCACAGTCACCTGAATGCACTGAAAAACGAAGACAGTGACGATTTTGAAAAATGCTTGGAAAAGGTACGTCAGGAGTATCTTCTTCCGTAAGAGAAAAAGAAATATCATTCGGCTGCTGAGGGCAATACCCCCGGCAGCCTTTGTTGCTAAGATAAGGAGGAGAGCCATGATCTATTGTGTAGAAGATGAAAAAAACATCAGGGAGCTTCTGGTATATACACTGGAAACTACCGGATTTTCCGCAAAAGGGTTTGTGGATGGCAAAGAACTTCAGGCTGCCCTGAAAAAAGAACTTCCGGTTCTGATTCTTCTGGATATTATGCTTCCGGGGGAAGACGGATATGCGATTCTTACCAGGCTGAAGGCAGACCCGGATACCAGAAATATTCCGGTGATCATGGTTACAGCCAAAGAGGCGGAATTCGATAAGGTGAAAGGGCTGGAAGCAGGAGCAGATGATTATATTACGAAGCCTTTTGGAATGATGGAATTTGTGGCCCGGGTAAAAGCTGTTCTCAGAAGATGCACAAAAAAAGAAGAAAACAGGGAACTGCACTGTGGTGAGCTGAAGGTTTTTGTGGGACGGCATGAGGTTCAGATCAGAGATAAAAAGGTGGAGCTTACCAGAAAGGAATTCGAGCTTCTTCAGTACCTGCTGGAAAACAAGGGACTTGTTATGAGCCGGAACCAGATTTTGTGCCATGTGTGGGGATATGACTTTGATGGAGAAACCAGAACGGTGGACGTTCATGTAAGAACCCTCAGGCAGAAACTGGGAGAGGCGGGAAATATGGTAGAGACTGTGCGCGGTGTGGGCTACCGGATCGGAGATTAGGATGAGACAGAGACTTTTAAATCATGGAAGCTTTCTTGTTATTCTGTCAGTGGTTCTGACCTTTCTTGCTGCAAGTGTTGTAATGTATGATAAATTCAGTGTGTCCATGAAGCAGGGAGTCAGAGACGAGGTGGAATATATCAGAGCAGGAATCGATGCGGCGGGAATTGATTATCTCCAGGAAAACGTAAAGGAGATCAATGTAACAAGAATTACCGTAACAGACAGCGACGGAAATGTGATTTATGAATCGAATGCAGAAGCAGACGAAATGGAAAATCATGGGAAGCGTCCGGAAATGATCAAGGCAAAAGAAACAGGATACGGGGAAGTGATCCGTTTTTCGGAAACCCTGTCGAAGCAGACCTTTTACTGTGCTATGCGCCTGGAAAACGGAAATATCCTTCGGGTGGCAAGAACCACGGACAGTGTATTTATGACGCTTTTTTCCAGCTTTACTCTTTTGGGACTGATTACCCTTGGTATTCTGATCCTGGAGGTTATACTTGTCCAGAAGCAGACGAAGGATCTCATCAAGCCGATCAATGAGCTGGATCTTGAAAACCCTTTGAAGAATGTGAAATACGAAGAACTGAGACCGCTTCTGGGCAGAGTAGATCAGCAGAACCGTCAGATCGTTCATCAGATGGAGGAACTGAAGGAGGCAGAAGCGATGCGGCGGGAATTTTCTGCGAACGTTTCTCATGAGCTGAAAACACCTCTGATGTCCATTTCCGGTTATGCAGAGCTGATGATGAACGGAATGGTAGATCAGGATAAGGTTCCTGAATTTTCCGGAAGGATCTATCATGAAGCGAGCCGCCTCAGCTCCCTTGTTTCTGATATCATCCAGCTTTCCCGTCTGGATGAAAAAAACAGCGATATGCCCTTTGAGGCTGTGGATATTTATGAGCTGGCGGAGGATATCATCATGCATTTGAAGCCTGCAGCAGAAAAAAAGAAAATTCAGCTTTCGCTGGAGGGCGAACGTGTAGTTGTCCGAGGCGTGCGTCAGGTTCTTTATGAAATGTTTTATAACATTGCAGATAATGCTATCCGGTATACAGATGCCGGGGGAAAAATCAGCATTTTTGCAGGACAGAAGGAAATGCATCCATGTTATTCTGTGGAGGATAATGGAATCGGCATACCAAAGAATGAACAGAAAAGAATTTTTGAACGGTTTTACCGTGTGGACAAAAGTCATTCCCGTCAGACAGGGGGAACCGGCCTGGGACTTTCTATTGTAAAGCATGGAGCAGTTCTTCACAAAGCAAAGATAAATCTGGAAAGTGAGCTGGGAAAAGGCACAAAAATGGAGCTGGTGTTTTAAACATCAGCTCCGTTTTTTTCGTTGCTTTCCTGGGCGGGATCCTGAGGCCGTTCAGAGATTGCCTTTATAGAATAGGCATATTCTGTCGGAGTCATCCCGCAGATTTTTTTGAACTGTCTGGAAAAATAGTGGATGGAAGAATATCCCAGGAATTCCGAAATCTGCGTGAAGTTCATATCATTTTCACGGATCAGCTGTCTGGCAAAATTAATCTTCATATGAGAAAAAAATTCAATTACTCCACAGCCGTATTCTTCGCGAAACAGCTTCTGAAGCTGCGATCTGCCGATAAGATTGTCATGACAGACATCCTCAATGGTAATAGAATCCCGGATATGCTCTTCAAAATAATTTACGATTTTCCGGGATGCAGTAGAAATTGACGAGGAATCGTTGAGGATGGTGGACGGGTAGCGGGGAGTAGTTGTGTATCTGCGGAGCATATGTATCAGAAGCTGTTCCAGATAGAGTATCAGCAGCTGTTGAGAGCCAAACGGAATATCCGAGCGTTTTTCCATTTTTTCTGTATAAGGATTGTCCAGTGGAGAAGAAAAACAATGACGGGCTTCAGCAATGATCAATCCTAAAATGGAACGTTCGGTATCTGAGAATTCCAGAATTTTATCTTCAAAAAATTTCATACATGGAGAATTACAGGCAAAAGAAACAACAATGATGTTGGGGGCATTTGTGCCTGTAGCGCTTAAATTATGGAACTCATTTGGCTTGTGAAAAATGACCTGCCCTCGATTCAGCACATGGTGAACATCTTCTGCACAGATTTCAGCTTTTCCCTTATCCACACATTGAAATTCCCAGAAATCGTGACGTTCTCCCGCATAATAAAAATCATTTCGGTATTCAAAATAGTGAATGGTATAGATACAGTCGATTTGAAGTTCTTTTTCCAGATAAACACTTTCATACGCCATAAAACATATCCCTCCGAATCGGTTTCAGTTAGACAAAAATGATCCGATACAAGTCTATTATAACCTAATAAAAAGAGGAATACCACAAAAATCCACATGGATGCGAAAAAAATAGATTTAGAAATCTTTTTGTGCAAAATAAACACACATTTGTGCAAATACTTTTTGTGCAAAAACGATAGAATTATAAATAGTAAAACATGTTTTGAGTAAAAACCACCAAAACATGCAGATGCGAAAAACAACACATTTATCAAGGAGGAATTCAAGATGGGAATGAAGAAGAAACTTCTGAGCGCTGTATTATGTGGTGCAATGGTAGGAACAATGATGGCACCGATCGCAACTGTACAGGCAGCAGATGATACGCTGGTATACTGGTCTATGTGGGAGTCTACAGAGCCGCAGGGACAGGCTATTCAGGAAGCTGTTGACGCTTATACAGCAGAGACAGGTGTTAAGGTAGACCTTCAGTTTAAGGGACGTACCGGAAATCGTGAGGCTCTTCAGCCGGCACTTGACGGCGGCACACAGATTGACATCTTTGATGAGGATATCGACCGTGTAAACAGCATGTATGCAAAATATCTTCTGGATCTGGAAGACCTTGTAAAAGAAACCGGATATGAAGAAACAGCTATCCCGGGACTTATGGCAGCTTGCCGTGACGCTGGCGGCGGTACACTGAAGACAATTCCGTATCAGCCGAACGTATTTGCTTTCTTCTACAACAAAGACCTGTTTGAGCAGGCTGGCGTTGAGAAAGAGCCTACTACATGGGCAGAGTTCCTGGATGTATGCCAGAAGCTGAAAGATGCAGGAATCACTCCGATGACAATGGATGATGCATATGCTACATCCGTAATCGGATATCATCTTGCAAGACTTGTAGGCGAAGACAAAGTTGTTGAGATCGTTACAGAAGGTAAATGGGATGACCCGGCAGTTCTTCAGATGGCTCAGGATATTGAAGAGCTTGCAAAGAACGGATACTATTCCGAAATGGTTGGCTCCAACGTATGGCCGGCAGGTCAGAATACAGAGCTTGCTCTTGGAACAGCTGCTATGTACCTGAACGGATTCTGGCTTCCAAACGAGGTTAAGGATATGGCTGGCGAAGATTTCAAATGGGGATGCTTCGCATATCCGGAGCTTGAGAACGGTGCAAACGGAATTGAGACAAACAACTTTGGAGCACAGGTGTTCGGTATCAACAAAGATACAAAAATGCCGAAGGAAGCATTTGATCTGATCAAATTCATCACAACCGGCGAATATGACAAGAAACTTGCAGATGCATCTGTAGGTATCCCGGCAGACACAACAAATACAGAGTGGCCGGCAATGGTAGAATGTGCAAAACCTGTTATCGAGCAGAGCACAGGCCGTTTCACATGGGCAGCTGGAGTTGAAACAAACGTAGATATGACTCCTGTTATCAAAGAAAACTTCATCAAATTGATGGCTGGTTCCCTGACAGCAGACGAGTTTGTAGCTGCAATGCAGGAAGCTGCTAAATAATAAAATAAGCAGAGCAGAGATGGTGGCATCGTTTTTACGCTGCCGCCATCTTTTCTTTTGAGGGAAATAAAAGAGGAGGAAACCATATTGAAGAAAAATAAAACAATGATCGTGGTATTCCTGACACCGGCAGTACTTCTGTTTCTGGGAATCTTTTTGTATCCTATACTGAAGACTATTCTCATGAGCTTTTTCAAAATTGAAGGTGTTACGGATGCAATGAATCTGTGGAGCTTTGTTGGGCTGGATAACTATGCAAAACTGCTTAATACCAGTCTTTTCCGTACTGCATTTTTTAACCTTTTCCGTATCTGGTTCTTTGGCGGCCTGATCGTTATGTCTCTGTCACTTCTTTTTGCAGCTATTCTTACCAGCGGTATTCGTGGAAAGAAATTTTTCCGTGCTATTATTTACATGCCAAATATTGTAAGTGCAGTTGCCCTTGCTACCATGTGGCTTCAGTATGTATACAGCCCAAGATTTGGTCTTCTGAAGAATTTCTTTTCAGCGCTTCATTTAGAAGGACTGGCAAAAACACAGTGGCTGGATAATGAACATAAATTTATGGCGCTGCTGCTTGCTTATTGTTTTGGTATGGTAGGCTATCACATGCTGATCTGGCTTTCCGGTATTGAACGTATCAGTCCGGAATATTATGAAGCGGCTACCATTGATGGAGCCAATAAGCTGGCACAGTTCCGCTATATGACCCTTCCCCTTCTTAAGGGCGTGTTTAAAACAAATATTACCATGTGGTCCGTAAGCTCTGTAGGATTTTTCGTATGGTCGCAGCTGTTCTCAAACGTAACGGCAGATACGCAGACTATTACGCCGTATGTATATATGTACATGCAGATCTTCGGCGGCGGCAATACAGTAACAGAACGTAACTCCGGACTTGGAGCGGCAATTGGTGTGCTTCTGAGTTTATGTGTGGTACTTATCTTTACTGTATGTAACAAATTGATCAAAGACGACGACTTAGAATTTTAGGAGGTGCTTGCTATGGCAAAGACAAAGGAAAAGGAGCCGCGCCGCCCGTTTAATCTGAAGCAAGAGCTGAAGCTGGCACCTGGCTACATTATTATTCTTCTCTGGGTTATTTTTACAATTGTACTTCTGGGCTGGGTATTTTGTGCCAGCTTTTCTACAACTGCAGAAATTTTTCAGGGAAAAGCTTTGAAATTTGAAACAGGACTTCATTTTGAAAATTATGCAAAAGCATGGAACGGATCCGGTGTTGCAGGATTTTTTGGAAACTCTCTCTTATACTCTGTAGTTTCCTGTGTTGCTCTGATCCTGGTATGTGCTCCGGCAGCTTATGTGCTGTCCAGATTTGAATTTATTGCAAATAAATTTATCCAGACAAGCTTTGTATCTGCTATGGGCGTTCCTGCAATCATGGTAGTTCTGCCGCTGTTCAGTATTATTTCCGGTATGGGGATCCTGAATAATATTCCTCTGGCAAAAGGAACTCTGATCCTTTTGTATGTGGGAATCAATGTACCTTATACAACAATTTTCCTGCTGACATTTTTCAGCAACATATCTAAGACCTATGAAGAAGCTGCAGCTATTGACGGATGTCCTCCAATGAAGACTTTCTGGAAAATTATGTTCCCTATGGCACAGTCAGGTATCGTAACAGTAACGATTTTTAATTTTATCAATATCTGGAATGAGTACTTCCTGTCATTGATCTTTGCAAGCTCCGACAAGCTGAAACCTGTAGCTCCGGGACTTTACGGAATGATCAACTCCATGAAGTATACAGGTGACTGGGCTGGTATGTTTGCAGCTGTTATTATTGTATTCCTGCCTACATTTATTCTATATGTATTCCTGTCAGAGAAGATCATTGGCGGTGTTACAGGTGGAATCAAAGGCTGATTAAGAAAGGATTGAACATCATGAAAAAACCGGTATTAGTAGTTATGGCAGCAGGCATGGGAAGCCGTTACGGCGGTCTGAAGCAGATTGACCCTATTGATAAAGAGGGCCATATTATCATGGATTTTTCTATCTATGATGCTGTGAAAGCGGGATTTGAGAAGGTTGTATTCATTATCAAAAAAGAAAATGAAGAGGATTTCAGAAAAGCTATCGGCGACCGTCTCAGCAAACAGATCCAGGTGGCTTATGTGTTCCAAGATCTTGAGAACATTCCGGAAGGATATGAAGTACCTGCTGACAGAGTGAAGCCATGGGGAACCGGACATGCCGTATTAAGCTGCATCGGAGAGGTGGATGGACCATTTGCGGTAATCAATGCAGACGACTATTATGGAAGTCATGCATTTAAGATGGCATATGATTTCCTTACAGAAAACCAGGATGAAGAAGAACTCTATAAATATATGATGGTTGGTTATAAGCTGGAAAATACTCTTACAGATAACGGCCATGTTGCCAGAGGTGTTTGTGTAACAGATGAAAATGACCATCTTATAAAGATCAATGAGCGTACACACATTGAAAAGCATAACGGCGGAACTGCATATACAGAAGATGATGGTGCAACATGGACTATGCTTCCGGAGGGAAGTACAGTATCCATGAATATGTGGGGATTTTCTGCAAGCATTCTTACAGAACTGCAAGCACGTTTCGCGGCATTCCTTGATGAAAATTTAAGCAAGAACCCATTGAAGTGTGAATATTTCCTGCCTTTTGTTGTGGATGAGCTTCTTCACGAGAAGAAAGCAACTGTAACAGTGCTGAAATCTGAAGATAAATGGTACGGGGTTACCTACAAAGACGATAAGCCGTTTGTTATGGCAGCTATCCAGAATCTGAAAGATCAGGGGCTTTACCCGCAGAATTTATGGGAGGACAGATAACAGTGAATGCGATCCAGAAAGAAGTAATAAGTAAGTTTGATTTTCCCGGAGAGGTAGTGGAATGTATTCCCTATGGAAGCGGACATATCAACGATACATATCGTCTGACGGTTCAGACATCAGAGGGACAGAATAAGCGTTTTATCCTTCAGAGAATGAATAAGAGCATTTTTACAAAACCAGTGGAGCTGATGGAAAACGTCAGCGGTGTTACTTCATGGCTCCGCAAAAAAATCCAGGAAAATGGCGGAGATGCAGAAAGAGAAACATTAAATATTGTAAATGATAAGGAGAACAGTCCTTATTATGTGGATTCAGAGGGTGAATACTGGAGAGTTTATCTTTTTATTGAAGATGCCACAAGCTTTGATATGGTGAAAGATGACAATGATTTTTATCAGAGCGCAGTTGCTTTCGGACATTTTCAGAGACTTCTGGCAGACTACCCGGCAGAAACTCTCCATGAGACGATTGTGAACTTTCATAATACAGTAGATCGTTTCCGCAAGTTTAAAGAGGCTGTGGCAGCAGACAGTGAGGGGCGTGTAAAGGACGTTCAGGATGAGATCAGATTTGTTCTGGATCGTGAGGAACTGGCGCATACTCTTTGCGATCTGCAGGAAAAGGGAGAAATCCCTCTTCGTGTTACCCACAATGATACAAAGCTGAACAATATCATGATCGATGATGAGACCGGAAAAGCAATCTGTGTGATCGACCTTGATACAGTTATGCCGGGACTTTCTGTAAATGATTTTGGCGATTCAATCCGTTTTGGTGCAAGTACAGGAGCAGAGGATGAACAGGATCTCAGTAAGATTTCCTGCGATCTTCATCTTTATGAAGTTTATACCAAAGGGTTTATTGAGGGGTGTGCCGGCGCACTGACAGATATTGAACTGGATATGCTTCCTATGGGAGCGATCCTTATGACCTTTGAATGCGGCATGCGTTTCCTGACAGATTATCTGGAGGGAGATCATTACTTTAAGATCCACAGAGAGGGACACAATCTGGACCGCTGCCGTACACAGTTTAAACTGGTTGCAGATATGGAAGAAAAACTTCCTCAGATGAAAGCTATTGTAGAAAAATACAGGTAGTGCTATACTGAATATTGGTAACAAACCATAAGAAGACCTGAAGAGGAGGACAAGATCATGGCAATTTTAGTTACAGGCGGCGCCGGTTATATCGGCAGCCATACAGTTGTAGAGCTTCAAAATGCGGGATATGAGGTTGTTGTTGTGGACAACTTAAGCAATTCCAGCGAAAAAAGTCTGGAACGTGTGGAAAAGATCACAGGAAAACCAGTGAAATTCTATAAGGCAGATATTCTTGACAGAGAAGGTCTTACAGAAATTTTTGAAAAAGAGGACATTGATTCCTGCATTCATTTCGCAGGTCTGAAAGCTGTTGGAGAATCTGTAGCAAAACCATGGGAATATTATGAAAATAATATTGCCGGAACATTGACTCTTGTAGATGTAATGAGAAAACATGGTGTTAAGAATATTATTTTCTCTTCTTCTGCTACTGTATATGGAGACCCTGCGATCATTCCGATTACAGAGGAATGCCCAAAAGGACAGTGTACCAATCCTTATGGATGGACAAAATCCATGCTGGAACAGATCTTAAGCGATATCCAGAAGGCAGACCCGGAATGGAATGTGGTTCTTCTTCGTTATTTCAATCCGATCGGAGCTCATAAGAGCGGAACTATTGGCGAAAATCCAAATGGTATTCCAAACAACCTGATGCCTTATGTAACCCAGGTTGCAGTTGGCAAATTGAAAGAGCTTGGAGTATTTGGAAATGATTACGATACTCCGGATGGAACCGGTGTGAGAGATTACATCCATGTAGTGGATCTGGCAAAAGGTCATGTGAAAGCCCTTAAAAAGCTTGAGGATAAATCAGGGCTGAATATTTATAATCTGGGAACCGGAAAAGGCTACAGTGTTCTTGATATTGTAAAGAACTTTGAAGAAGCAACCGGTGTGAAAGTTCCTTATGTGATCAAACCGCGTCGCCCGGGCGATATTGCTGCCTGCTATTCCGATGCGTCTAAAGCAGAGAGAGAGCTTGGATGGAAAGCAGAGTTCGGTATCAGGGAAATGTGTGCAGATTCCTGGAACTGGCAGAGTAAAAATCCTAATGGATATGATGAATAAGAAATAAGAAAACCTCCGGAGAAATTTTCCGGAGGTTTTCTTATGGATCTTATTTATCATCGTCGTCATTGTTTTTCTTTTTTTCAAATTTGGGTTCGCAGGTCAGTTCGATACCAAGTCTTCGGAACTGCCAGATGTCCACGGAGGACAGCATGACAGAGGTGTGGGCCTGACAGCCCTTTAATTTAGGCAGCTGTTCCAGCGCCAGCCCGGCTTCCGGATTGCTTGCAGCGCTGACGGAAAGGGCAATAAGAGTTTCGTCTGTGTGGAGACGGGGATTTTTGCTTCCCAGATATCTTGTTTTCAGCTCCTGGATAGGACGGATAGCTTCCGGGGAGATTACATGGTGTGCATGTTCAATTCCTGCCAGTTTTTTCAGGGCATTAAGAAGGAGCGCGGAAGAGGCTCCAAGCAGATCAGAGGTCTTTCCGTCAATTATTTCGCCATCAGGAAGTTCCAGGGCAGCAGCAGGAGCACCTGTCTGCTTTTCGATATCCAGAGCAGCAGTGACTACTTTGCGGTCCTCCAGGGATGCATGAGCCTGTTTCAGAAGCAGCTCGATCTTACAAACTTCATCTTCTTTTCCTGTACCGGATACAAGGGCATCACAGCTTTTATAATAGCGGCGGATGATCTCCTGACGGGAGGCCTCTTTGCAGACCTCATCATCCACAATACAGTTCCCTGCCATATTAACGCCCATATCTGTAGGTGATTTATAAGGACATTCGCCCATGATCTTTTCGAACATAGCCTGAAGCACAGGGAAAATTTCCACATCACGGTTATAATTGACAGTAGTCTCTCCATAAGCTTCCAGATGGAAAGGGTCGATCATATTTACATCGTTCAGATCTGCGGTAGCTGCTTCATATGCCAGGTTGACCGGATGCTTCAGCGGAATATTCCAGATAGGGAAAGTCTCAAATTTTGCATATCCGGCGCAGATACCGCGTTTGTGTTCATGATAAAGCTGGGAGAGACACACGGCCATTTTACCGCTGCCCGGTCCCGGTGCAGTGACTACCACCAGAGGTCTGGAGGTTTCGATATACTGATTTTTGCCGTAGCCCTCATCGCTTACGATAAGAGAGGTATTGCTGGGATATCCCGGGATATTATAGTGGACAAATACACGGATGCCCAGTTTTTCCAGTCTGTTTTTAAAGAGGTCGGCTCCTTCCTGACCGGAATAACGGGTGATGCAGACGCTTCCCACATAAAGTCCGCGTTCAGAAAATACTTCGATCAGACGAAGGACATCTTCATCATAGGTGATGCCCAGATCTCCGCGGACTTTGTTTTTATCAATATCAGCAGCGCTGATGACGATGACGATCTCTGCCTGGTCACTGAGCTGCATCAGCATGCGGAGCTTACTGTCCGGTTCAAATCCAGGAAGGACTCTGGATGCATGAAAATCATCAAATAGTTTGCCGCCAAATTCCAGATAAAGTTTATTTCCGAATTTACCGATCCTTTCGCGGATATGTTCTGACTGCATGGTTAGATATTTTTCGTTATCAAATCCTGTCTTCATATTGTTTTCCTTTCCCGATTCACGTCGTTGGCAGAAATTCTGCCTTGTTCATGCTGATAGTATACTACGAACAACTGATGGATGCAAAACTTTTTTAAACAGACTAATTCTGTTGATTTATGGAGGAAATCTCTTTATAATAAAGAAGACAGTAGAGGAGGAAAAGAATGAACGATCATATGGAAAATCGTCCGGATGGAAAAAGACCGGACCGTAATGAGCCCGGAAAACAAGGGCCAAATAAAAACCGCCAGTCGCTGCTGGCATTTTTACTTTGTCTTCTGGTGACACTGATCTGCCTGAGCTTTATAACAGAAATCCGTAATGGGGGCACCAGTGAGATCACTTATGACAAATTTATTGAAATGGTGGAGAAGGATCAGGTAAAAGAAGTGACACTGCAGTCCGGTGTACTGACAGTTGAACCAAAGCTTCATGATTCTTTTGAAAAGAAACAGTACCATGTAAATCAGATGGAGAATATTGATGCGCTGACTGCCAGACTGGAAGGTAAGGGAATCATTTTTCAGTACGAGCAGCCTGACGCAATGCTGGAGATTCTTTCTATGCTGCTCAGCGTGCTGCTTCCCACAGTTCTTATGTTTGGAATGCTGATGTTCTTTATGCGCCGTATGAATAAAGGCGGCGGTGTTATGGGAGTGGGTAAAAGCCGTGCAAAGGCATATATCCAGCAGGAGACAGGCATTACCTTTAAGGATGTGGCCGGACAGGACGAGGCAAAAGAATCTCTTCAGGAGGTTGTAGATTTTCTTCATAATCCGGGAAAATATACAGCTATTGGAGCTAAGCTTCCCAAAGGTGCGCTTCTTGTAGGACCTCCGGGAACCGGAAAGACTCTCCTGGCAAAGGCTGTAGCGGGAGAGGCAAAGGTGCCGTTTTTTTCTCTTTCCGGTTCGGAATTTGTGGAGATGTTTGTAGGTGTAGGTGCGTCTCGTGTCCGCGATCTTTTTGAGGAAGCTAAGAAAAATGCTCCCTGTATTGTATTTATTGATGAGATCGATGCAATTGGAAAAAGCCGTGATTCTCATTATGGAGGAGGGAATGATGAGCGTGAGCAGACTCTGAACCAGCTTCTTGCGGAAATGGATGGATTTGATACATCCAAAGGCCTTCTGATCCTTGCGGCGACCAACCGTCCGGAAGTTCTGGATCCGGCACTTCTCCGTCCGGGACGTTTTGACCGTCGTGTGATTGTAGACCGTCCGGATCTGAAGGGCCGTGTGGAGGTTCTGAAAGTACATGCCAAGGACGTGCTTCTTGATGAAACGGTAGATCTGGATGCCATTGCTCTGGCAACCTCCGGCGCAGTGGGATCCGACCTTGCAAATATGATCAACGAAGCAGCAATCCTTGCAGTAAAGAATGGACGCAGGGCAGTATCCCAGAAGGATCTTCTGGAATCTGTGGAAGTGGTTCTTGTAGGAAAAGAGAAGAAAGACCGTATTTTAAGTGAACAGGAAAGGCGTATCGTATCTTATCATGAAGTAGGTCATGCCCTTGTCAGTGCCCTTCAGAAAGACGCGGAGCCGGTGCAGAAGATCACTATTGTTCCCCGTACCATGGGAGCCCTGGGATATGTTATGCATGTTCCGGAAGAAGAAAAATTCCTTAACACACAGAAAGAACTGGAAGCAATGCTTGTTGGATATCTGGGCGGCCGTGCTGCAGAAGAGATCGTCTTTGATACGGTGACCACAGGTGCAGCCAATGATATCGAACAGGCGACCAAGGTTGCAAGAGCTATGATCACCCAGTATGGTATGTCGCAGAAATTCGGTCTTATGGGACTGGCTTCGCAGGAAAATCAGTATTTGTCAGGAAGAGCTGTATTAAACTGCGGTGATGATACGGCAACAGAAATCGACCATGAGGTAATGAAGCTTCTTCACGAATCATATGAAGAGTCTAAGAGGCTTTTAAGCGGTCACAGAACAGCTCTTGATAAGATTGCAGAATATCTGATCCGAAAAGAGACGATTACCGGAAAAGAATTTATGAAAATCTTCCGGGCAGTAGAGCGAGGAATGGATATTCCGGAAGACCTGAATGACCTGGTATTTCCGGAAGATGTGAAAGTGATCGAAGAAACCGTATCAGAAGAAAAGCAGGATACAGAAAATGTTTCAGATTGAGGAAGAACTGAAAAAACTTCCCGCCAAGCCAGGTGTTTATCTGATGCATGATGAGCGGGACGAGATCATATATGTGGGAAAGGCTGTGAGCCTTAAAAACCGTGTGCGGCAGTACTTTCAGAGCAGCCGTTACAAAGGTGCGAAAATCGAGCAGATGGTCACCCACATTGCCAGATTTGAATATATTATTACAGATTCCGAACTGGAAGCGCTTGTACTGGAAAGCAATCTGATCAAGGAACACAGACCGAAATATAACACCATGCTGAAGGACGACAAAAGCTATCCCTTCATTAAGGTGACAGTTCAGGAGGCTTATCCAAGAGTCCTTTTTGCCCGGAGGATGAAAAAAGATAAAAACCGATATTTTGGTCCGTATACAAGCGGAGGGGCGGTAAAGGACGTTATCGAGCTTGTGCGGAAACTGTATCAGGTACGATCCTGCAGCAGAACACTTCCCAGAGACTGCGGAAAAGACCGTCCCTGTCTTTATTATCATATGAAGCAGTGCACCGGTCCCTGTACGGGAAATGTGTCACAGGAGGCATACAGGGAAAATATCCAGAAGGTTCTTCGATTCCTGAACGGAGATTTTCAGGAAACTATTGATCAGCTGACGGATAAGATGCAAAAAGCTTCTGAGGAACTCCGGTTTGAGGATGCGGCAGAATGCCGTGATCTGATCCAGAGTATCCGTAAGATTGGTGAACGCCAGAAAATTACTGCTTATGGGGAAGAAGACAGGGATATCATTGCAGTGGCAATGGACGAAAGTCTGGATCTTCGAGAGCAGGATGCAGTGGTTCAGGTGTTTTTTATGCGCAGCGGCAGAATCATTGGAAGAGACCATTTTTATCTGCGAGTTGCAAGAGGCGATACCAGAGAGCAGGTACTGTCCAGTTTTCTGAAGCAGTTTTATGCAGGGACACCTTTTATTCCCAGAGAGATCATGCTTCAGACAGATGTGGAAGACCGTGAGGTGATCGAGGAATGGCTCAGTTCCAGAAGAAAACAGAAGGTTCATATTCTGGTTCCGAAGAAAGGAACGAAGGAGAAGTTGGTGGAGCTTGCCAGAGAAAATGCCCGAATGGTTCTGGATAAGGACAGAGAGCGTATCCGCCGTGAAGAAGGACGGACAATAGGAGCAGTACATGAAGTAGAGGAGTGGCTGGGACTGAAAGATATTGTCCGGATGGAGGCCTTTGACATTTCAAATATCAGTGGATTTGAATCAGTGGGATCCATGGTCGTATATGAAAAAGGACGTCCGAAAAAAAGTGATTATCGTAAATTCCGTATTAAGTCGGTACAGGGTCCAAATGATTATGCCAGTATGGAAGAAGTGCTTACCAGACGTTTTACTCATGAGAGCAATGGAGAATTTGACAGCTTTTCCAGAATGCCGGATCTGCTTCTGATGGACGGAGGCAGGGGGCAGGTAAATATTGCCCTCGGAGTTCTGGAAAAGCTTGGAATACAGATTCCGGTCTGCGGTATGGTGAAAGATGATCACCATCGTACCAGAGGGCTTTATTTCAATAATGTGGAAATTCCAATTGAAACAAACAGTGAAGGCTTTCGCCTGATCACAAGGATCCAGGATGAAGCTCATCGTTTTGCAATAGAATATCACAGATCTCTCCGCAGTAAGGAACAGGTACACTCGATCCTGGATGACATACCGGGGATCGGTGAACGGAGAAGGAAAGCACTTATGCGAAAATTCCGGTCTGTGGAAGGAATCAGGGATGCTTCTCAGGACGAGCTGGCAGAAACAGAGTCCATGAATGCAGCAAGCGCACAGCAGGTATATCTTTTTTTTCATCCTTCTGCGCAGCCGAAAGACAGAAAGTAACACAAAGTAATTTGTGCCGCTAATATATAAAAAAGGAGAACACACATATGAAAGGTGTATTGATGACAAAGATGGTGCAGGAGCAGAACCTTACCAATCTGACTCCGGAGATCGACCTGTCAGACAAGAGGATCATGACTGCAGAGATCAACCGTCCTGCACTGCAGCTTACCGGGTATCTGGAGCATTTCGCCAATGAGCGTGTTCAGATCATTGGATATGTAGAGTACACATATCTGATGCAGCTTCCGGATGAAAAGCGTCTGATGAAATATGAACGTTTTATCTCCAGTAAGATTCCCTGCGTAATCTTCAGCACTATGACAAAGCCGTCGCAGGATATGCTGGATCTTGCTATTAAATATAATGTTCCTACATTTGTAACAGAAAGAACAACTTCCAGTCTGATGGCGGAGATTATCCGCTGGCTTGGAGTACAGCTGGCGCCCTGTATTTCTATCCATGGAGTTCTGGTAGATGTTTATGGTGAAGGTATCCTGATTACTGGAGAAAGCGGTATCGGTAAAAGTGAGGCTGCGCTGGAGCTGATCAAGCGAGGACATCGTCTTGTCAGCGATGATGTGGTAGAACTCCGCAAGGTCAGCGATGTAACCCTGGTAGGTTCGGCACCTGATATCACAAGACATTTTATTGAACTGCGCGGAATTGGTATTATAGATGTCAAAACCCTGTTTGGTGTAGAAAGTGTAAAAGATACACAGTCTGTAGATCTTGTTATTAAGCTGGAGGAATGGGACAGAGATAAAGAATATGACCGTCTTGGCCTTACAGAGGAGTATACAGAATATTTGGGCAACAAGATTGTTTGTCATTCCCTGCCTATTCGTCCGGGACGTAATCTGGCAGTGATTGTGGAATCTGCCGCTGTCAACCACAGACAGAAAAAGATGGGCTATAATGCAGCAGAGGAACTGTATAAGCGTGTACAGGCCAATATTGCAAAAAAACGTGATAAATAAAAGGAGAGGGATAGGATTATGTATTGTTTCGGTATTGATGTAGGAGGAACTACTGTAAAATGCGGACTTTTTCAGACAGATGGGACTCTGGTCGACAAGTGGGAGATTCCAACAAGAACGGAAGAAGAGGGTGTTCATATTCTTCCTGATGTTGCAGCGGCAATCCAGGCAAAGATTACAGAAAAAAATATTGATAAGTCAGATGTAGCAGGTGTTGGCATCGGTATCCCGGGACCGATCAACAGCAATGGAGAAGCAGCCTGTGCAGTTAACCTTCACTGGGGATTTAAGCCGGTAGCCAAGGAACTTAGTGAATTAATCGGACTTCCGGCAAAAGCTGGAAATGACGCAAATGTAGCAGCCCTTGGGGAAGCGTGGAAGGGTGCAGCGGCAGGTTCTCAGAATGTGATCATGGTAACGCTTGGAACAGGCGTCGGCGGTGGTATTATCGTAGATGGAAAAATTGTTGCAGGACATCATGGGGCCGGCGGAGAAATCGGACATGCGAATGTATGCCATGAGGAAACAGAAAGCTGTAACTGCGGAAATAAAGGCTGTCTGGAACAGTATTCTTCTGCGACAGGAATCGTACGCCTGGCAAAAGAAGCACTTGCAGCTTCTGAAGATGCAAGTACATTAAGAGCTTTGGAAAATATAGAGGCAAAAGATGTTCTGGATGCCTTTAAAGCAGGAGATGCCCTGGCCTGCCGGGTGATGGACGAAGTAGGAGAGAAACTTGGAGGAGCGCTTGGTATCTTTGCAGCAGTTGTAGATCCTGAAGCAATCGTTATTGGAGGCGGTGTATCCAAGGCAGGACAGCCTCTGATCGACTGTATCACAAAGCACTATAAAGAGTATGCATTCTCTTTATGTAAAGAGGTTCCTATTGTGATTGCAAGCCTTGGAAATGATGCAGGTATTTATGGCGCTGCAAAAATGGTACTGTAATAACGACAAAACATATTTATGAAAAAGGGTTCTATAACCTGTATTTCAATAAAAAAAGGAGATTTCCTGTTTCGGAAATCTCCTCTTTTTTGTTACTGGGGATAATATACTTCCCAGTCTCCTTCGTTCCAGTCACCGCCATTTCCATCACCGTTTCCGGTATCACCGCCGTTATTGGGATCTTCGGTATTACCGCCGCCGTTATTAGGATCCTCGGTATTACCGCCGCCGTTATCAGGATTCTCGGTGTTGCCGCCGTTATCAGGATCCTCGGTGTTGCCGCCGTTATCAGGATTCTCCGGAACAACCGTTGGTTCCGGAATTTCCGTTTCATCATAGATGTATTCCGGAATAGGTTCTGGTTCATAGAAATGCTGATCGCAGTATTCGGTAGGAACATCGCCGATATCGAAGTATTCTGTGATCACAGAACAGCCTGCTCGCGGAAGAAGTCCGGTATCCGCACAGATGCTTACTTTTTCTACAGTGGAAGGCATTACAAAATCTTTGTTTTCCAGACCCTCATGAATCCGATTCATAACTTTTTTCCATAGGTTTTTATGGAATTCACGAGAATAATCATCTGGAAGCTTTTCGTTGTTATCGAATCCGGACCATACAGTACATGTATAATATGGTGTGTAGCCTGCAAACCACAGGTCGTTGTAATCATCTGTAGTACCTGTTTTTCCGGCAACAGTCATGTTATCCAGCTGGCATGCAGTACCGGTGCCGTAATTTACAACATCTTCCATGGCGCTGGTAAGAAGCCATGCAGTACTTTCCTTAATTACAGAACGTCCTACGGAATTTTTTTCGATAAGTACGTTTCCGTCGTGATCAAGGATCTTTGTATAATACAGAGGTTCAATATAATTACCCTGGTTTGCAATGGCTGCATAAGCGGCGCAAAGCTCAATGTTGGTAACACCATGAGTCAGACCTCCAAGAGCCATAGGAAGATTCGCATCTGTCCATACGGTTCCGTCTGCATCTGTATCGGCTTCTGTTCCATGAGCAAGGGTGGTAAATCCAAAATTATCCAGGTACTGAAGACCAAGCTCCGGAGTTACTTCCTCCAGACATTTAACAGCTACGACGTTAATAGAATTCTGAATTGCTCTACGGATAGTTGTGGTTCCGCTGTAGGATCTGGACGCATTCTCTACAGGAGATCCGTCCGGATAATTATAAGGCTCATCCTCAAAGGTTGTGGCAAGGGTCATTCCCTTTTCATTCAGTGCAGGTGCATAGGTGGATACGATCTTAAATGTAGAACCAGGCTGTCTGGTGGTATCTGTTGCGCGGTTCAGGGTAAGGCTTGCGGTCTTTTCTCCGCGTCCTCCCACAATGGCTTTTACATAGCCTGTATGCTGATCGATAACACTCATGGAGGACTGAGGCTGAGGTGCAAAATTTACACGTTCGGCAATGACAGTGCTTCCATCAGCCAGAATAGACTGTTTATATCTGTCTACATACTCCTGTCCTTCTTCCTGTGAAGAAAACAGAAGATCGAATTCAGGATCTTCATTCTGGAAGTAAAGACGAAGCATTTCTTTGCTGTAATTGACTTCTTCACCCTGAGGATTCTGAACTGTCAGTGCATAATCAAGGGCATACTGTACATTTTCAGGATAGTTTTCCGGATTTGCATATTCCTCATCCAGGATATTCTGAATGGACTGATCCTGTGTTGTATATATTTTCAGACCGCCGCTGTATACCAGGTTCTGAGCCTGGGTTCTGGTATAACCTTTGATATTCATCAGATCGCTGATGACCTGATCGATCAGTTCATCTTCAAAATAGCTGTAGATGGTATCTGCGGTTTCTGCATTCAGCGCCTGGGCAGCCTGGATCTCAGAATAAATGTCATGACTGAGGGCCTGATCATACTGCTCCTGAGTGATATATCCCTGATCACGCATATGATTAAGGACTTCTTTACGTCTTTTGGCATTGGCCTCCGGATGCTCAATAGGGTTAAACTGTGTAGGATTCTGGGTGATTCCGGCCAGTGTTGCACATTCGGAAAGATTCAGATCCCATACATCCTTGTTGAAATACTGGCGTGCAGCTGCCTGTACTCCATAGGCTCCGGCACCCAGGTTGATGGTATTCAGGTAGTTTTCAAGAATCACATTTTTATCGTTGATCTTTTTTTCAATCTGGATCGCAAGAAACTGTTCCTGGAATTTTCTGGTAAAACGTTCCAGCCATGTAGATTCGTTTGTCCAGTTGGTAAAAACATTATTCTTCAGAAGCTGCTGTGTAATGGTACTGGCACCTTCAGAAAGACCTCCGGAGCTGATGTTTTTTACAAAAGCACGGAGAATACCTCTTACATCAATTCCATTATGTTCATAGAAACGTTCGTCCTCAATAGCCACTACTGCATGCTGCAGATCTGCCGGGATCTGTTCAATAGAAACCGGAAGACGATTGGAGCTGGGAGCGGTCAGTTTGCGAAGCTGATTTCCGTCTCCGTCATACAGGAAGGTTGCATATCCCAGCGGTGAAATGTCTACATCATCTACATCCGGAGCGTTGTCTATGATCCCTCGAAATGCACCGATACCTATGCAGCCTGCGACCACGCATAAAGTGATCAGAGAAACAAAAAGAACTCTGATAAAAGAAACATGTGCGCGTTTCCCCATCATGGCTGTACGGGAAATCAGAGAATTTCGTTTTTTTGCGACTGATTTTTTACCGTAATTCATGATTTTCCTCCTTTATAATCCGTTTTATTAT
>NZ_CABVDF010000011.1:0-27383 GCF_902497045.1 uncultured Blautia sp.
ATTTTTATAATGGCAGGTATTCAGGATGTTTATGCATTAGTAGAAAAAGGAAAAGCAAAACTTATCGCAGCAGCAGTTCAGGAGGCTCTTGATGCAGGATGTGATCCTACAGAGATCTTAAATGAAGGAATGATCAAGGCAATGGATGCTGTTGGTGAGAAATTTAAAAATGGCGAGATCTTCGTACCGGAGATGCTGGTAGCTGCAAGAGCAATGAAAAAGGGTGTAGAGGTTCTGAAACCTCATCTGGCAACAGGTGCTGCAGGTGCTGCAGGAAAGGTTATTATCGGAACAGTTGCAGGTGACCTTCATGATATCGGCAAGAACCTTGTAAGCATGATGCTTGAGTCTGCAGGATTTGAAGTGATCGATCTTGGCGTAGACGTTCCGAAGGAAAAATTTGTAGAGGCATATGAGGCAAATCCTGATACTAAGATCGTTTGCTGCTCTGCACTTCTGACAACAACTATGCCGGCTTTAAGAGATGCTGTAGCTCTTCTTAATGAGTCTTCTTTCCGTTCCAATATCAAGGTTATGGTTGGCGGAGCTCCTATCACTCAGGCTTTTGCTGATGAGATCGGCGCAGATGCTTACACAGAAGATGCTGCTTCCTGTGCAAAGAAAGCAAAAGAGCTGGTTGCTTAATGCCACAGAGGATATAAGTCCACATAAGGAAGAAGATATGATTGGCTGTATTTAAGAGACCGTGATGCAATAAGGGGCAGATATATGCTTGAAGAATCATTTGAGTGGCTGAATAAAGAGCAGTGTACTGCTTATCTTAAGAGACTGGGGCTTTCGTGGCCCCAGAATCTTTCTCTGGAATTTCTGGATCATCTGATCCGGACACATCTGGAAAAGATTCCTTTTGAAAATCTGGATCTTGTAAGGACTCATGAGCTGATCCCGGCGGATCTGGAAAGTATTTACAATAAAATCGTGCCGGGAAACAGAGGCGGTTACTGTTTTGAACTAAATGCACTGCTTCTGGGGCTTCTTCGAGGGATTGGATTTCAGGCTTATCCGGCAGCCTGCCGGGTTCTGAGACGTCCGGGACTTCGAATGCCTACGCACAGAGCAAGTGTGGTATGCATTGACCATAAGAAATATTTCTGTGACGTGGGATATGGCGGCATTGCCTGTACCCGGGCTGCACGGATGGAAATCGGTGCTGTTACAGAGACGGAGTTTGGAAGCTTTTATTTTGAACGGGAGTGCTTCGGGTGGCTGAATTTCTGGTATCAGGCAAAGAAAGAAGGGCAGCAGGAACCGATAAAAATATTCATGGTGTCTGAAATTCCCAGTGCACCTGTGGATTTTGCTCCGGCTAATGAGGCTATGTGCCGGGAAGGTTCTATGTTTTATGATAAAATGATCGTTCAGAAGATCACACCGTATGGCCCTGTTTCCATTGATGGGAATCAGTTTACCTTTCGGGGTAAAAACGGAAAGACTGTTTCGGAAATAGCATCGGCACAGGAACTTCAGGATATTCTGAAAAGAGAGTTTCAGATTGAGATTCCCATATGAAAGAAATGCATTGATTTTTGACGAGCATGGGTATATAATAAACCCGTTGCAGGAAATCCTGCCAAAAATCATATAAAGATTGTCGACAGGGGAGCTTGTGATACAGGCTGAGAGGAAGTTGGAAACTTCGACCCGTAACCTGATTTGGATAATGCCAACGTAGGTATGCGCTGAATGCGAGATTTCGATCTCCTTTGTCTTCAATCGAAGATGAAGGAGGTTTTTTTATGTTTCACTTTATGGTCAATGCAGAAGGCGGACTGACTGCGGCCGGATATGCGGTATGTATCCTTGCGGGAATCGTGCTGTTTGGTATTGCAATCTTTTTTGCGGGGAAAAACTCCGAGGGCAAAAAAATGTCTGTCAAGCAGCTGGTATTTTGTGCGGTGGCAATGGCGCTTGCTTTTGTGACTTCTTATCTGAAGATTTTTAATATGCCCTGGGGAGGAAGCGTCACCTTATGCAGTATGCTTTTTATTGTGCTGACTGCCAACTGGTACGGACCGAAAACAGGAATTATGGTAGGGTTAGCCTATGGAATCCTGCAGTTTATCCAGGAACCGTATGTGCTTTCCTTCTTCCAGGTATGCTGTGATTACGTTCTGGCCTTTGCAGCGCTGGGAATTGCCGGATTTTTTGCAAAAAGCAGCCATGGTCTGGTAAAGGGCTACATTGCGGCCGTGATCGCCAGAGGTGCTTTTCATGCTCTGGGAGGCTATCTTTACTGGATGGACTACATGCCGGAGAACTTTCCTAAGGCGCTTACCGCAGTCTATCCAATTGCTTACAACTACAGCTTTCTGCTGGCAGAGGCTGTGATCACCATTATTGTTATTTCTATTCCTGCAGTGGCAAAAGCCCTTGCACAGGTAAAGAAGTCGGCTGTATAAATACTTGCTTTATTAAGACCCGTAATGCTATACTTGATACAGATATGCAGTACGGATCTTTTTCTGTCTGCATATATTTCAGGACAGGGATCAAAAGGAGTCATATGTTTAAAGAAATAGGGGAAGAGAGACCATTTAACGGAATTTTAAGACAGATTATTGAGAATATACAGAGCGGGAAGCTGAAGCCGGGGGCGGCACTGCCGGCAGAGAGAAATATGGCGGAGACCATGGGGGTTTCCAGAGCCGCCCTCAGGGAAGCGCTGCGGGCGCTGGAGCTTCTGGGAATTCTGAAGTCTGTACCGGGAGGCGGAAATTATATTACAGAGGATCTGGAGACCTGGTTGATCGGACCTTTGTCCGTGCTGTTTCAGCTGAATAATGGCCGTATACGTCAGAACCAGCAGCTTCGTGCTGCATTGGAAAGAGAAAATGCTATTCTGGCAGCAAAAAAATGTACTCCTCTGGATGCGGCGGAGCTTTGGATGATCATTGCAAGGCTGGATGCGGCAGAGGATGAAAAAGAAAGAGGACAGCTTGATAAGGAACTTCATCAGAAGATTGCGCGTATTGCGGATAACCCGATGATCTTCAGTGTGCTTTCTGCGGCAGATAAGCTGACGGAGAACATTATTTCAGGAACCCGTGATTATATCATGCGGAAAAACCAGTCTTCTTCTGCAGTGGATGATCAGCACCGCAGACTTGTGGAGGCGATCATCAACGGAGATCCGCAGGAGGCGGAAAAATGTATGTCAGAGCACATGGTAACAGTAGAGGAATACATGGCTGAAATGTTGGAAGATAAATGAATTTTGCAGTGTGAACAATAATAACGTTTTATACCCATAAGAGGATAAATTCCCTTGAAGTTTGGTCAGACCAATGATATAATTAGATTATAAATTGGACTAACCAAAAATATATTTGGCAATACCAAAATAGGAGGGAATTATATGGGATATGTGCAATGGTCATATGACACACTGAATCAATTCTGTACAGATGTATTTAAGGCTTTTGGGTTTGAAGAAGAGGAAAGCAGGGAGATCAAAGACGTACTTCTGACAGCTGATCTTTACGGGATTGAAAGTCATGGAATGCAGAGAATGGTCCGCTATCATAAAGGTATTGAAAAGGGAACGATCCATCCTCAGTCAAAGCCAGAGATCGTGTTTGAAACACCGGTTTCTGCAGTAATCGACGGACATAATGGAATGGGACAGCTGATCAGTATTTTTGCCATGAATAAAGCAATTGACAAGGCAAAGAAAACAGGTATCGGAATGGTAAGCGTCCGGGAGTCCAATCATTTTGGAATTGCAGGCTATTATGCAAAAATGGCATGCAGCCAGGGACTGATCGGTATGGCATGTACCAACTCAGAAGCCATTATGGTACCTACATTTGGCAAAAAGGCCATGCTGGGCTCAAATCCGATCGCAGTGGCAATGCCGGCAGATCCTTATCCGTTTTTCTTTGACTGCTCTACCACAGTAGTGACCAGAGGAAAGCTGGAAATGTATAATAAAATGGACAAGCCTCTTCCGGAAGGCTGGGCTCTTGACAAAAATGGTCATGCAAGCACAGATGCACCGGACGTACTTGCAAATATTGTTGCCAAAAAAGGCGGCGGCATTATGCCTCTGGGTGGAAATGAGGAAGTTAGCGGAAGCCACAAAGGATACGGATATGGTATGCTCTGTGAGATTTTCAGTTCGATCCTGTCCATGGGAGTTACCTCGGATCATTGCTGTACTTTCCCGGACAAAACAGGGATCTGTCATGGATTTATTGCTATTGATCCGTCTGTATTCGGAGATCCGGAAGCAATCCGGAAACATTTTTCTGATTATCTGGAAGCTTTGCGGGAGAGCCCTAAGGCAGAGGGAAAAGACCGGATCTATACCCATGGAGAAAAAGAAATCTTTGCCGAAAAGGAAAGACGGGAACAGGGAATTCCGGTCAATGATAACACCATGGTGGAACTGGCTGACCTGTGTGGCTATCTGAAAATAGATTTTCATAAATATTTCAAAGACTATAAGCTGCCTGAAAACAGCAGATTTTTTACAGGAAATTATTAAATTTTCCGGTTTTCTGCCGGAAATAAAAAGAATCCCAAAGGAGGAATAAAAATGGATTACGCAAAAGAATCACTGAGACTGCATGAAGAATGGAAAGGAAAGATCGAGGTTGTGACAACTGTTCCGGTTGAGACAAAGGATGATCTTTCACTGGCGTATACCCCTGGCGTTGCACAGCCCTGTCTGGAGATCCAGAAGGATGTAAATAAATCTTACGATCTTACAAGAAGATGGAATATGTGTCTCGTTGTGACAGATGGTTCTGCTGTTCTTGGTCTGGGAGATATCGGACCGGAGGCTGGAATGCCGGTTATGGAGGGAAAATGTGTTCTTTTTAAAGCATTTGGCGATGTGGATGCATTTCCTCTGTGCATTAAGAGCCAGGATGTAGACGAGATCGTAAATACGATTTATCTTATTTCAGGTTCTTTTGGCGGTGTAAATCTGGAGGATATTTCTGCTCCAAGATGTTTTGAGATTGAGAAAAAACTGAAAGAAAAATGTGATATCCCGATTTTCCATGATGACCAGCACGGAACAGCCATTATCACTCTGGCTGGACTGACAAATGCCCTGAAGGTTGTTGGAAAGAAAAAAGAGGATGTTCGTATTATCATGAACGGCGCCGGTGCGGCAGCCATCTCTATTGCAAGACTGCTTCTGACAGCCGGATTTAAGAACATTACGCTTTGCGACAGAAAGGGTGCTATTTATGAAGGACGTACAGATGGTATGAATCCTGTCAAGGAAGAAATGAGCAAGGTGACGAATCCGGATAAGAAATCAGGTTCCCTGGCCGACATGCTGGTGGGGGCAGATGTGTTTATCGGTGTTTCCGCGCCGGGGGCAGTTACCACAGACATGGTGAAGACAATGGCAGATGACGCGGTTATTTTTGCCTGTGCAAACCCAACGCCGGAAATCTTCCCGGATGATGCGAAGGCAGGCGGGGCAAGGGTGGTTTCCACAGGAAGAAGCGACTTCCCTAACCAAATCAACAATGTTCTGGCATTCCCAGGCGTGTTCCGCGGTGCATTTGACGTAAGGGCCAGCGACATCAATGATGAGATGAAGCTTGCAGCAGCACAGGCTCTTGCAGATCTGATCTCTGAGGAAGAGCTTTCTGAGGATTATATTATCCCGAAGGCATTTGATAAGAGAGTAGGACCGGCTGTTGCAAAAGCAGTTGCTGAGGCGGCGAGAAAAACAGGGGTGGCAAGAATCTGAAGAAAAGAATCCGGCACTGTCAGATAAACTGAGATCAAGTACCGGCAATACAAAATAAAGGGCACTGCAAACATGGATAAATCATCTGTGGGGCAGGGCTCTTTTTTTATTAAAAGCAGAAAGATAAAATACTGTGCTTTATTTGGTTTCGCCGCAGGAATTCTTTGACAAACAGGAAAAGAGTGGTTACAATAGCAGATATCATATGAAATGGCAAAACGAGGAGATTATTATGAAAAAGTGGGAAAAAAACGTCCGTCGGGTGGTTCCCTATACTCCGGGAGAACAGCCGAACCAGTCGGATATGATAAAACTGAATACCAATGAGAATCCTTATCCTCCGGCTCCGGAAGTAAGAGAGGCGCTGCGGACGTTGGACACAGATGAGCTGAGACTTTATCCGGATCCATCGGCGAACGAGCTTGTATCGGCTGTGGCAGAAGTCTATGGCGTAAAAAAAGATCAGGTTTTTGTGGGAGTCGGATCAGATGATGTGCTGGCAATGAGTTTTCTGACATTTTTTAACGGGGATAAACCGATCCTGTTTCCGGATATTACCTATTCTTTTTATGATGTGTGGGCAGACCTTTTTCGGATTCCTTATGAACGCCCTCTTCTGGATGAAAATTTTCATATCAGGAAGGAAGATTATTTCAAAGAAAACGGAGGAATCATTTTTCCAAATCCTAATGCACCCACAGGCGTGGCTATGGATTTGGAGGACGTGGAAGAAATCATAAGTAAAAATCAGGATGTGATCGTGATCGTAGACGAGGCTTATGTGGATTTTGGAGCACAGTCGGTTGTTCCCCTTATTGAGAAATATGAGAATCTTCTGGTAGTCCAGACACTTTCTAAGTCAAGGTCTATGGCAGGCATGCGGATTGGCATGGCTTTTGGAGACGCTGCCCTGATCCGGTATCTGAATGATGTGAAATATTCCTTTAATTCTTACACTATGGACAGAACCGCTTTGGCAGCAGGGACAGCTTCTGTAAAAAATCAGGAATATTTTAAGAAAACCTGTCGTAAGATTATAGAAACAAGAGAATGGACAAAAAAAGAACTGAAGGCGCTGGGATTCTGCTTTGAGGACTCTATGGCAAATTTTATTTTTGCATCTCATGAAAGCTGTCCGGCAGAAGAATTATTCCAGGCTTTGCGCAGCCGCCATATTTATGTAAGATATTTTCCTGAAGGACGTACATCGGACTATTTAAGGATAACAATCGGAACTTGTCAGGAAATGGAAGTTCTGATCGCATTCCTGAAGGAATACCTGGGTCAGAGACAGATATCAGGAAACAGATAGGACAACAGACATAAGTTTTTAAGAATTTACCAACAGGAGGTTTTAATGGAAGTTTTAGTACAATGGTTTACAGAAAATCTGTCACAGTATATCTCGGCGGAGATGGTTGTTTTTATTATATCTATGATTCCGATCCTAGAGCTTCGAGGCGGGCTTCTGGCAGCCTCTCTTCTGAAGATTCCGGCAGCTACGGCGATTCCGATCTGTATTGTGGGAAATATCGTTCCAATCCCGTTTATTCTTTTGTTTATCAGAAAGATATTTAAACTGATGAAAAAAACAAAGCTTTTCCATAAGCTGATCGTCAAGCTTGAGGACAGAGCCATGGGAAAAAGCGATCAGATCAAAAAATATGAATTTTGGGGGCTTTTATTGTTTGTGGGAATCCCTCTTCCGGGAACCGGAGCCTGGACAGGTTCTTTGATCGCTTCGCTTCTGGAGGTTGACATCAAAAAATCTTCTCTTGCCATTTTGGGAGGAATCATTATGGCAACAGTAATCATGTATGTAGTGTCTTATGGCCTGCTGGGAAATATTGTTCATTGATCTTCTGATCTGATCTCTGCCGGGGACCGGGGAACCGGCAGCTGTTTATATATCCGGCAGTTTCACTTGTAGACAGAAAAAGAGAAGTGTGATAAAATAAAATTCAGTACAAATAAATCTAACACATACAGGGAATGTATCCCGAGAAAAAGACGGTTCCGGAATTGCTGCAGATATGAGGCGGCAATCCGGATTCTGATGTTCGTGTCGGTTCAGACAGATTATTCCGTAAATTTTATGATGAAGATGTAGTGAGTCCGGATTTGGTGGACATTATTTTTAAGAAAAGACTGAGGTAATTTTTTATGAGGGAAAAATACGAATCATTGTCACTTGCAACATTAAAAGAGTTGGCAAAGGCAAGAGGACTCAAGGGAATCTCTGCCATGCGAAAACCAGAATTGATAGAACGTATGCTTCAGGAAGACGAGAAAGAAGCTGCCGGTGGGGCGGCGGAAAACAAAAAAAACGATATGGAAGCAGAACAGAAAACGGATAATGACGGAGAGAAAACCGCAGACCGCCGCGAGGAGGGACAGTCCAGACATCAGGGCCGCACATACAGACAGAACAGCTATGTGCAGGAAAACCGCGGAAGCTATGAAAACCGCAGACGGAATAACTGGCAGGATGACAGCCGCAGAAGCAGCAGTCAGGATGACGGCCGCAGAAATTACAGCTGCCAGGATGAAGAAACAGCCATGTCCGCAGATACTGCACAGCTTGACAGCGGCGAGAAGGCAAATGGTATCCTGGAGGTGCTTCCTGATGGGTATGGATTTATCCGCTGTGAAAATTATCTTCCAGGTGAAAATGATATCTATGTTTCGCCTGCCCAGATCCGCCGTTTTAACCTGAAAACAGGGGATATCATCCAGGGAAATATCCGGATCAAAACCCAGGGAGAAAAGTTCAGTGCTCTTCTTTATGTAACATCTATCAATGGTTTTCATCCCAGTGAAGGTCAGAGACGCTATAATTTTGAGGATATGACACCGATTTTTCCCAATGAACGTCTTAAAATGGAACGTCCGGGCGGAAGTGTTGCCATGCGTATTGTGGATCTGATCAGCCCTATCGGCAAGGGACAGCGAGGAATGATCGTATCTCCGCCGAAGGCAGGAAAAACAACACTTTTGAAGGATGTTGCAAAATCCATTCTCAGAAATAACGGAGATATGCACCTGATCATCCTGCTGATCGACGAACGTCCTGAGGAGGTAACGGATATTAAAGAGGCCATCCAGGGACCGAATGTAGAAGTGATCTATTCTACATTTGATGAGCTTCCCGATCACCATAAAAGAGTATCCGAGATGGTCATCGAGCGGGCTCGGCGTCTTGTCGAACATAAAAAAGACGTCACGATTCTTCTGGACTCGATCACCAGACTGGCAAGGGCCTACAACCTCTGTGTTCCTCCAAGCGGAAGAACACTTTCCGGAGGTCTGGATCCGGCTGCTTTACATATGCCGAAGCGATTTTTTGGTGCAGCCCGCAATATGCGGGAGGGAGGCAGCCTGACCATTCTTGCAACTGCTCTTGTAGATACCGGAAGCAAAATGGATGATGTGATCTACGAGGAGTTTAAGGGAACTGGAAATATGGAGCTGGTTCTTGACCGTAAGCTTCAGGAAAAAAGAGTATTTCCGGCCATCGATATCCAGAAATCCGGTACACGCCGTGAGGATCTTCTGCTTACTCAGGAGGAACAGGAAACCGTATTCAGTATGCGAAAGGCTTTGAACAGCCTGAAGGCTGATGAGGCAGTGGAACAGATCCTGAATATGTTTTCCCGTACCCGTACCAATGAAGAGTTTGTTCAGACTGCAAAAAAACAGAAATTTTTATAAACGGCTTGCATTTGCTTCAGGGGTATGTTATAATCAGAAAGCTGTAAAATAATAAATTCGTCTAATCAAATACGAATAGAAAATAATAGAAAGAAATACAGAGAGGTGAAAATCATGCGCGAAGGAATCCATCCGAACTATCATCAGGCAACTGTAACATGCAACTGTGGAAACACATTTGTAACAGGATCTACAAAAGAAGATATCCATGTGGAAATCTGCTCCAAATGCCATCCGTTCTACACTGGCCAGCAGAAGGCTGCTCAGGCTCGCGGACGTATCGATAAGTTCAACAGAAAATACGGCTTAAACAAATAATTGAACATTAAGAGAAATGTGAGTACAGGTTGAGGTTGGGAAATCTCAACCTGTCTTTGCTTTACAACGGAGATTTTATATGCAGAACAGATCATCAAATATTGGCGGTCAGGCAGTCATGGAAGGAATCATGATGCGGCACAAAGACAAATATTCCATTGGTGTCCGCCGTCCTGACGGAGAAATAGAACTTAAGGTAGAAGATTATAAATGTACTTTTGGAAAGGCTGCTTTTCTTCGCAAACCTGTCATCAGAGGAGTGGTAAGCTTTGTAGACGGTCTTGTGATCGGAACAAAATGTCTGATGTATTCTGCGGAAATAGCAGGAGACGAAGAGGATGAGAAGGAAGCGGCTAAGAATGCTCACCTTACCGAAGAGCAGCGTCAGGCCAAGAAAGAAAAAGAAGATAAGCAGTTTAAATGGCTTCTGTACGGGACAGTAGCACTTTCCATTGTATTGTCTGTGGCAGCTTTTATGCTTCTGCCCTATGCGATTGCCAGTCTTCTGAATAAAGTGGGAGCATCAGAAGTGATTGTCACCATTGCAGAGGCTTTTGTGAAGCTTGCTCTGTTTATGGGATATATGCTTCTTGTTTCACGGATGAAAGATATTCAGAGAACTTTTATGTATCACGGAGCGGAGCATAAATGTATCAACTGTGTGGAAAATGGGATGCCGCTTACTGTAGAGAATGTAATGAAAAGTTCCAGACAGCATAAAAGATGCGGGACCAGTTTTTTGTTCCTGGTGATGCTGGTGAGTATTTTCCTTCATTTTGTCTTTGTACTGGTACCGGTTTACTGGGTGAGACTGCTGGGCCGTCTTCTCATGGTACCGATAGTTGCCGGCATTTCTTTTGAAATCATCCAATGGGCCGGAAGAAGCGATAATAAAATTGCTTCTTTTTTGAGTAAGCCGGGGCTTGCCATGCAGAAGCTGACGACCATAGAACCTACTGAGGATATGGTGGAGGTTGCTATTGCAGCAGTGGAAGCGGTATTTGACTGGAAAAAATATTTAAAAGAAGAGTTCGGCTGGGAGCCGGGAGAAGAAGCAGATGAAAACGTTTGAGTCTCTTTTCAGAGAAGGGTGTCTGATCCTGGAAACGGCAGGGATAGAAGAAGCCAGGCTGGATGCCTGGCTCCTTCTGGAATATGTAACAGGAAAAAACAGAGCCTGGTATTTTGCACATAGTGATGAACCGGTGCAGGAGGAAGACGCAAGGCAGTATAAGGAACTGTGCAGAAAGCGTTCTGTCCATACTCCCCTTCAGCATCTGACACAAAGTGCCTGCTTTATGGGGTATGATTTTTATGTGGATGAAAATGTCCTTGTTCCAAGACAGGACACGGAGACGCTTGTAGAGGAAGCGCTGAAACTTCTGAAAGATCAGCCGGCGCCTTCTGTTCTTGACATGTGTACCGGATCTGGATGTATTTTGCTGAGTATTTTGAAAGAAATTCCAGATGCCGGCGGAGTAGGAGCAGATCTTTCTGAGGCTGCTCTTAAGGTGGCGGAAAAGAATGCAGAGAGGCTTCAGGTGCAGGATCGTGCATTTTTTACGCACAGCGATCTGTTTTCCGGAGAATATTTTACACAAAACAGTAGCAAAAAACAGACAGAATATGATATGCTTATTTCGAATCCGCCCTATATAGCTACGGAGGAAATACAGAAGCTTATGGAAGAAGTACGGCTTCATGATCCTTATATGGCCTTGGACGGAAAAGAGGATGGACTGTATTTTTACCGCAGTATCACTGCCCAGTGCAGCAGATATCTGAAACCAGGCGGTTGGCTTCTTTATGAAATTGGCTATGATCAGGGAGCGTCTGTCTCTGATATTATGAAAAAGGCCGGATTTGTGCATGTTACAGTGAAGAAAGACCTGGCAGGTCTCGATCGTGTGGTATTGGGACAGAAAAAGAAACGGGAGGAACAGAATGTTTGATAAATTAGAGGATCTTCTGATCCGTTTTGACGAGGTTCTTAATGAGCTGGGAGAACCGGGAGTTACAGATAACCAGGAACGTTTCCAGAAGCTTATGAAAGAACAAAGTGATCTGCAGCCTATTGTGGATGCTTATAAAGAATATAAAGAAAACAAAGAAACGATCCAGGACAGCCTTTCCATGCTGGAAGAGGAAAAGGACGAGGAAATGCGGGAAATGCTCAAAGAGGAGCTTTCTGATGCCAAGAAGAGAGTAGAAGAACTGGAGCATGAGATCAAGATCCTGCTTCTTCCAAAAGACCCGAATGACAGCAAAAACGTTATTGTGGAGATCCGTGCAGGCGCAGGCGGAGATGAGGCGGCGCTTTTTGCAGCTGAGATTTACCGTATGTATGTGAAATATGCAGAAAGTCTCCGCTGGAAAACAGAGATGATGAGCCTGAATGAAAACGGTATCGGCGGCTTTAAAGAGGTTACATTTATGATCCAGGGACAGGGGGCATATTCCCGCCTGAAATATGAAAGCGGTGTTCACCGTGTACAGCGTGTGCCGGAGACGGAGTCAGGAGGAAGAATCCATACTTCCACCTGCACAGTTGCTATCATGCCGGAGGCAGAAGAGATTGATTTCCATCTGGATATGAACGACTGTAAATTTGATGTATTCCGTGCATCCGGAAACGGAGGACAGTGTGTCAACACTACAGACTCTGCCGTTCGTCTGACACATATTCCAACAGGAATCGTTATTTCCTGCCAGGATGAGAAATCACAGCTTAAGAATAAGGATAAAGCTTTAAAAGTACTTCGTTCCCGTCTTTATGAGATGGAGATCGCCAAGCAGCATGACGCGGAGGCAGAGGCAAGAAGAAGCCAGATCGGAACGGGAGACCGCTCTGAAAAGATCCGTACCTATAATTTCCCTCAGGGACGTGTGACAGATCACAGGATTAAGCTGACCCTGCATCGCCTGGACAGCATTCTGGGCGGTGATCTCAGCGAGATCATTGACAGCCTGATCGCAGCAGACCAGGCTGCGAAGCTTGCAAACTTAAATGATGAACAGTAACTGGTCAGCAGTTGCAAAAGGTAAGTGTCAGAAATACTGACGATGATATATGATATGAAAGACGGAGGAGAAAAATGAAAAAAACAGCACTTGTAATCATGGCAGCAGGAATCGGAAGCCGCTTTGGCAAAGGTATCAAGCAGCTTGCACCGGTAGGACCAAACGGTGAGATCATTATGGATTATTCTATCCATGATGCACTGGAGGCAGGCTTTAATAAAGTCGTATTCATTATCAGAAAGGATATTGAAGAAGAGTTCCGTACAGTGATCGGCAACAGGATCGAGAAGATCACAGAAGTAGAATATGCGTTCCAGGCACTGGAGGATCTTCCGGAGGGATTTGAGAAGCCGGAAGACAGGACAAAGCCCTGGGGAACCGGACAGGCTGTCCTTGCAGCCAGGAAAGTTCTTTCTGAGCCGTTTATGGTTATCAACGCAGATGATTACTATGGAAAAGAAGCATATGTAAAAGTCCATGATTATCTGGTACAGGAGCAGGAAGCGGATGGTGTTATGCATATCTGTATGGCAGGCTTCCGTCTTGGAAATACGTTAAGCGACAATGGAAGTGTTACCAGAGGCATCTGTCATATTGAAGACGGGGCACTTACCGGGGTGACAGAAACTCATGATATTTATAAAACGGAAAGCGGAGCGGAAACCAGAAGTGAAGAGGGACAGGCAGAAGAACTTGATGTCAATAGTCTTGTATCCATGAATATGTGGGGACTGACTCCGGAATTTATGGATGTTCTGGAAAAAGGCTTTGTGGAATTTTTAAGTGAGATCAAACCGGGAGATATTAAGAAAGAATATCTTCTTCCGGAAATGATCGATCGCCTGATTAAGGCCGGAAAAGCAAAAGTAGACGTTCTTGAAACAAAGGATACCTGGTTTGGTGTTACTTATCAGGAAGATAAGGCTTCTGTAACAGAGGCTTTTGAAAAGCTTGTAAAGGACGGAGTATATCCGGAAAACCTTTATAAATAAACCAGTAGTCTGCATTTGTATGCAGAAGCAGGTAAAGGAGGAATTATTATGGGAAAATATTTTGGAACTGATGGATTTCGCGGCGAGGCAAATGTGCAGCTGACAGTAGATCATGCTTTTAAGGTAGGACGTTACGTAGGCTGGTATTACGGACGCGATCATAAGGCAAAAATTGTAATTGGCAAGGATACCAGACGCAGCAGCTATATGTTTGAGTATGCACTGGTAGCAGGCCTTACCGCTTCCGGAGCAGATGCATATCTTCTTCATGTAACAACAACCCCAAGTGTTTCTTATGTGGTGCGCACTGAGGATTTTGACTGCGGAATCATGATCTCTGCAAGCCATAATCCGTTTACAGACAACGGAATTAAGCTTCTGAACGGCAACGGACAGAAGATCGAGGCAGAGGTAGAAGCAAGGATCGAGGCATATCTGGACGGAAAGCTGGAAGAGCTTCCGCTTGCAACAGGAGAAGATATTGGAAGAACTGTAGACTTTGCTTCCGGAAGAAACCGCTATATCGGTTATCTGATCTCCATTCCATGCCGTGACTTCAAAAACATCCGCGTAGGTCTGGACTGTTCCAACGGAAGTTCTTCTGCTATTGCAAAGAGTGTTTTTGATGCCCTTCGTGCAAAGACTTATGTGATCAATAATGATCCTGATGGAACGAATATTAATACAAACTGCGGATCCACCCATATTGAAGTGCTTCAGAGATATGTTGTAGAAAAAGGACTGGATATCGGATTTGCCTATGACGGTGATGCTGACCGCTGTATTGCAGTAGATCACAGAGGAAATATCATTGACGGTGATAAGATCCTGTATGTATGCGGAAAATACTTGAAAGAAAGAGGCAGACTGAACGGAAATACAGTAGTGACCACAGTTATGTCCAATATGGGTCTGTACAAGGCACTGGAAAAAGAAGGCATTGACTATGAGCAGACTGCAGTAGGTGATAAATATGTGGCAGAAAATATGCTGGAAAATAATTACAGCATTGGAGGAGAGCAGTCCGGTCATATTATTTTCAGTAAATATGCAGCAACAGGAGACGGTATTCTGACCTCTCTGATGATCATGGAAGCATGTGTGGAGAAAAAATCCACACTTTGTGATCTGGCAAAAGAGATGAAAGTTTATCCTCAGATTCTGAGAAATGTCCGTGTGGCAGATAAAGTGGCAGCAAGAGAGAACCCAAAGGTAAAGGCGGCTGTAGAGGCAGCGGCAAGAGCTCTGGGAACAGATGGCCGTATCCTTGTAAGAGAAAGCGGTACAGAGCCTCTGATCCGTGTGATGGTAGAGGCAGGAACAGAGGATATCTGTGCGGAGCATGTAGATAATGTAGTAAAAGTAATCGAATCTGAAGGACTTATTGTAGAATAAGGAAGATACATGAATACAAAGAAAATCGGACGGATACTGGCAGTATGCATGGGAGTAGCTCTTCTGGCAGGCTGCGGAAGCGAAAAAAAGAATATTTATAAGCAGGCAGAAGAAAATCTGGAACAGGGAAACTACCAGGAAGCTCTGGAGGGTTATGAGACCTCGATCTCTAATGGATACAAGCCAACAGAATCCTTCCGGGGAGCAGGGATAGCCAGACTGCGCATGGGAGATGCGGAAGGAGCTGTGGACGCTTTTACCAAAGCTCTTGGAACAGACAAAGGGGGAAAATCCCTGCGGCAGGATATCCTTTCTTATCGTGCCACAGCGGAGCTTCAGGCAGGGCTTGAGGATGATGCCATGGCTGACTGTCAGACGCTGGCATCGGATTATTCCATGAATGCAGATACATATTTCCTTACCGGAAGTGTGGCTCTTGCCATGGATGGATATGATGAGGCTGCATCTAATTTTCAGCAGGCGTATGGAGAAAAGCCGGATTATGCCATGGCGCTTCAGATTTATGAGGCATATGAAGAGCGGGATATGGAGGCAGACGGAACCAGATATCTGGAGGCTGTTCTTGAAAACGCACCGAAGAATGCTCAGGATTATTATGAGCGAGGTCATATTTACTACTGTATGGAGGATTATGACAATGCGAAAAAAGAGCTGACAAAGGCGGCTGAAAAAGGCAGCGCTCAGGCAGAGCTGCTGCTTGGAACAGTATGCCTTGCCCAGGGAGATACGGCTGCTGCAAGATCTATGTATCAGGATTATCTGAACCTTGAAGAAAGCAGTAAGGCGCCTGGATATAACGGGATGGCTCTTTGTGATCTTGCGGACGGAGATCCGGACAGCGCCCTTGCCAATATTGCCAGCGGTCTTGAGTCAGCAGGGACAAACGAAATGCAGGAACTTCTTTTCAATGAGATTGCCGCCTATGAGAAAAAACTTGATTTTTCTACGGCATATGCAAAGGCTCAGGAGTATGTACAAATGTATCCGGACGATAAGGAAGCCCAGAAAGAGCTTGCTTTCCTTAAGTCCAGAACCGGAGAATAAATATGCAGTTTTATGATTTTAAAGAAATTCAGGAACGGGTGATCCTGATCGGTGTTCAGACAGATGCCGGAGAGGATGTGGAGGCTTCACTGGATGAACTTGAGGAGCTTGCCCAGACAGCCGGAGCAGAAACAGCGGCCAAAGTGATCCAGAACAGAGAATCCGTCCATCCGGGGACTTATATCGGGCGTGGAAAGATCCAGGAGGTAAAAAACCTGCTGACAGCTCTTGACGCTAATGGAGTCATCTGCGATGATGAGCTTTCACCGTCCCAGATGAATAATCTGGAAAGAGAATTAGAATGTAAGGTTATGGACAGGACTCTTCTGATTCTTGATATTTTTGCAGGACGGGCAGTGACAAGTGAAGGGAAGATACAGGTGGAGCTGGCACAGCTGCGTTATCGTGCGGTCCGTCTTGTAGGACTTCGTGATTCTCTGTCCCGACTTGGAGGAGGAATCGGAACAAGAGGTCCGGGAGAAAAGAAGCTGGAGACAGACAGACGTCTGATCCGCACCAGGATTTCTGCTTTGAAAGCAGAGCTTGTCCAGGTGGAAAAGCACCGGGAACTGATCCGTGGGAACCGTTCTAAGGGAATGCTTAAAACAGCAGCTATTGTAGGATATACAAATGCCGGAAAATCAACACTTCTGAATACCCTTACCGGTGCGGAGATCCTGGCGGAGGATAAACTCTTTGCCACTTTGGATCCAACTACAAGAGTTCTGGAGCTTGATGACGGACAGCAGATTCTTTTAACGGATACCGTAGGCTTTATCCGTAAGCTGCCCCATCATCTGGTAGAGGCCTTTAAAAGTACTCTGGAGGAAGCGAAATATGCGGACTATATCATTCATGTAGTAGACGCGTCGAATCCTCAGGCAGAAATACAGATGGAGGTAGTCTATAAGACACTGAGAGAACTGGGGGCTTCCGGAAAAAAAGTGATCACTCTGTTTAATAAACAGGATCTTGTTACGGAATCCGATCTTCGCGATTCTTATGCAGATCAGATCATCAGATGCTCTGCAAAAACCGGAAAAGGTTTGAGGGAACTGAAAGAGACTCTGTCCGGATTCCTGGCAGAAGAGCAGGTGTATCTGGAAGAGCTTTATTCTTACAGAGAGGCAGGCAAGCTTCAGACCATACGGGAATATGGGCAGCTTCTTTCTGAGGAGTACCGGGAGGATGGGATTTTTGTCCGTGCAAAGATTCCGGCAGAATTTTTCGTGCGGGTAATGCCGGAAAGATAAATTTATTTTTTCAGTAGTTTTCAGACGGTTGGAAAGTCTGGAAGTGCCTGTAAATACAGGAAAAACAACCATTATATATAGTGATTTCGAATGAAAAAACACTATATATAGTGGTTTTTCTGCTTTTGGGGCGGTTGACGGAAACAGGATAGTTTGATAGAATGTAAATCAGGTTTTTACAATTTATCATATGAGGTGTGGCAAAGGAGGAAATAACAGTATGTTTCAGGTAGTTAAACGGGATGGAGAGATTGCTGATTTCCAGATGGCAAAAATATCATCCGCCATCAACAAGGCCTTTGAGGCAAAAGAAAAGAATTACAGTCAGGATATGATTGATCTTCTGGCTTTGAGAGTGACTGCAGATTTTCAGGATAAGATCCTGGATGATCAGGTAACTGTAGAGGATATTCAGGACAGTGTAGAAAATGTACTGATCCAGGCAGGATACAGTGATGTTGCCAAGGCATATATCCTTTATCGTAAGCAGAGAGAAAAAATCCGCAATATGAAATCTACAATCCTTGATTATAAGGAGATTGTAAACAGCTATGTAAAAGTAGAAGACTGGAGAGTGAAGGAGAATTCTACTGTTACCTACTCCGTAGGCGGACTGATCCTCAGCAATTCAGGTGCGGTAACAGCAAATTACTGGCTGTCTGAAATCTATGACAATGAGATTGCAGAGGCGCACAGAAATGCAGATATCCATATCCATGATCTTTCCATGCTTACCGGATACTGTGCAGGATGGTCTTTAAAACAGCTGATCCAGGAAGGGCTTGGAGGAATTGAGGGCAAGATCACTTCTGCCCCGGCCAAACATTTAAGCGTACTCTGCAATCAGATGGTAAATTTCCTGGGCATTATGCAGAATGAGTGGGCAGGAGCTCAGGCATTCTCCTCCTTTGATACGTATCTGGCGCCTTTTGTTAAGGTGGACAATTTAAGCTACCATGAGGTGAAGAAATGTATCGAGTCCTTTATTTACGGTGTAAACACACCAAGCCGCTGGGGAACTCAGGCGCCCTTTTCCAATATTACTCTGGACTGGACTGTGCCGGATGATCTGGCGGAGCTTCCTGCCATTGTAGGCGGCAAAAATATGGATTTTAAATATAAGGACTGCAAAAAAGAAATGGATATGGTAAACCGTGCGTTCATTGAGACAATGATCGAAGGTGATGCCAATGGAAGAGGATTCCAGTACCCCATTCCAACCTACTCCATTACCAGAGATTTTGACTGGTCTGATACGTTAAACAACCGTCTTCTGTTTGAAATGACAGCAAAATACGGAACTCCGTATTTTTCTAACTATATTAACAGCGATATGAAGCCAAGTGATATCCGAAGCATGTGCTGCCGCCTCCGCCTGGATCTTCGTGAGCTGCGCAAAAAGAGCGGCGGATTCTTTGGCTCCGGCGAGAGTACCGGATCCGTAGGAGTTGTTACCATCAATATGCCTCGAATTGCCTATCTTTCCAAAACACCGGAGGAATTTTACCGGAGACTGGATCATATGATGGATATTTCAGCCAGATCCCTGCATATTAAGAGGCAGGTGATCTCCAAGCTTCTGGATGAGGGTCTGTATCCTTACACAAAAAGATACCTGGGAAGCTTTAATAACCATTTTTCTACCATTGGTCTGGTGGGAATGAACGAGGCCGGGCTGAACGCCAGATGGCTGGGCTGCGATATGACAGATGAGAGAACCCAGAAATTTACAAAAGAGGTTCTGGAGCATATGAGAAACCGCCTTTCCGATTATCAGGAGCAGTACGAGGGAGAGCTCTTTAATCTGGAGGCAACTCCGGCAGAGTCCACGGCATATCGTCTTGCCAAACATGACAGAAACCGCTGGCCGGATATCAAGACAGCAGGAAGTAAGGGAGATACTCCTTATTATACAAACAGCTCCCATCTTCCGGTTGAATTCAGCTCTGATATTTTTGATGCTCTGGATATTCAGGACGAACTGCAGACTCTTTATACCTCAGGAACAGTATTTCACGGTTTCCTCGGAGAAAAGCTGCCTGACTGGAAAGCTGCCGCGTCTCTTGTCCGCAAGATCGCAGAGAATTATAAGCTTCCGTACTATACGATTTCGCCGACCTATTCTGTATGCAGCGAGCATGGTTATTTAAGCGGCGAACACTTTACCTGTCCGAAATGCGGCAAAAAAGCCGAGGTTTACAGCCGTATTACAGGATATTACCGCCCGGTACAGAACTGGAATGACGGTAAAGCGCAGGAATACAAAAACAGGACACTGTACGACATTACTCATTCTACATTAAAAAAAGTCCATACAAGCATGGTTACCATGACAAAGGATGATGTAAAGGTGGAACCACTGGAGACCCATAAATATTTATTTACCACCAGCACATGTCCAAACTGCCGTATGGCAAAAAAAATGCTGGAAGGCGAGGAGCTTGAGATTATTGATGCGGAAAAGAATCCGGAGCTGGCAAGGCAGTTCGGCATTATGCAGGCGCCTACACTGGTTGTTACAGACGGAGAGCATCTGAAAAAATATGTCAATGCCTCTAATATTCAGCGATATGTGGATGAGGAGCTTTGATGTACAGGATTTTTCTGGCAGAGGATGATGAAACCCTCTGTACGCTTATAAAAAAGCATCTGGAATCATGGGGGTATGAGGTTACGGCTGCTGAGGATTTTCTGAACATTACAGGAGAGTTTATCAGATCAGAAGCGCAGCTTGTGCTTCTGGATCTGAAACTTCCGCGTTTTAACGGATTTCACTGGTGTGAAGAGATCAGACGCATCTCTCAGGTCCCAATTGTGTTCTTGTCCTCTGCTGCGGATAATATGAATATAGTCATGGCCATGAGCCGGGGAGCAGATGATTTTATTCCAAAGCCTTTTGATCTGGAGGTGCTGTCTGCAAAAGTACAGGCCATTCTCCGAAGAGCTTATTCCTTTGGCATGGGGGCAGACCTTCTGGAAAGAGGCGGCGCGGTCCTGAATCTGGGAAGCGGAACTCTGAGTTATCAGGGAAACTCTGTGGATCTCACCAGAAATGAACTGCGTATCCTGAATCTTCTTTTTTCTCAGGGCGGGAAGGCGGTCAGCCGGGAATCAATCATGCAGATGCTGTGGGAAAATGATGACTTTGTGGATGATAATACTCTGACTGTCAATGTGAACCGTCTGAGACGAAAGCTGGAAGGAATCGGACTTGGCGGTATGATCGTGACGAAAAAAGGTTTGGGTTATATGGTACCGTAGGAAGGAGTGCAGATGAGCGGCTATCTGAGGAAAATGTGGAAAACCTTCCTTTTGTTCCTGAGCTTTTGTGGAATACTGGGTTTGACCTTCTGGCTTTACGGCTGTTCCCTGGAACCTGTATTTTATGGAGCAGCACTGTGTATGATCCCGGCAGCAGGTGCATTTTTGTACGGATGGAACAGATTCCGCAAAGAGAAGGAGCAGCTGGAACGGATCAAAGCTCTTCTTCCTCTGGAACTGGAGACGCTTCCGAAACCGGAAGATGAGAGAGATGAGCTGTTGCAGCAGATCATTTGCAGACTGAATCAGATGCGTATGGATGCAGAAGAAAAAAGAGTGCGTTCCCATCAGGAAATGACAGACTACTATACCATGTGGGTCCATCAGATCAAAACACCCATTGCAGCCCTTCGCCTGATTCTTTCGGAAAACACAGAGAAGAACCGGTCAGCGGTCAGCGAGCTGTTCCGGGTAGAGGAATATGTGGAAATGGTTCTGGGATACCTGAGGACAGAAGATATGTCTTCGGATATGCAGTTTAAAGAATGCAGTCTGGACAGTATTATCCGGGAGCAGATCCATAAATACGCGTCGGTGTTTATCGGGAAAAAACTGAAACTGGATTATGCAGGAGTGGAAGAGTGTGTGCTTACGGATCCGAAATGGCTGGGATTTGTGATTGGGCAGTGCCTTTCCAATGCGCTGAAATACACAAAAACAGGAGGAATCCGTATTTATCTTTCGGAGTCGCGTCCTCACACGCTGGTGATCCGGGATACAGGCATAGGAATCAGATCGGAAGATCTTCCAAGAATTTTTGAAAAAGGGTTTACCGGCTGTAATGGAAGATGTGAAGAACATTCTACAGGGATCGGACTGTATCTTGCCAGAAAGATCATGCATAAGATGAATCAGGATATCACAGTGGAATCAGAACCAGGTCAGGGAACAGAGGTATATTTATACCTTGGAAGACCGGACGGAGAGCTTTTTTAAAAGCAGATTCTGTGAATCTTACAAAAATGTCACATATAAGGGGGAACTGTAAGCCAAATCTATGGCAGGCAGGTTCCCTTTTTTGTATACTGAGATCACAAAATAAAACCATATCCGGTACACAGAAAAACAGGAAATCTGTGCAGACCGGGAGAATGCATATGATTGGAGGAAACAGAAGCATGGCATTACTGGAAGTAACGAATGTGAAAAAAATATACACCACCCGATTTGGAGGAAATCAGGTGCAGGCTTTAAAGAATGTGACGTTTTCTGTAGAAGCAGGAGAGTTTGTGGCTATTATGGGTGAATCGGGATCCGGAAAGACCACACTTCTTAATATACTGGCTTCTCTGGACCGTCCTACGGAGGGGGAGGTGCTTCTTGAGGGAAAAAGCATTGTCCGTCTTACAGAAAAGGAGATTTCTGCTTTTCGGAGAAAAAATCTGGGATTTGTATTTCAGGACTTTAATCTTCTGGATACTTTCAGTCTCAGAGATAATATTTATCTGCCTCTGGTACTGGCAGGAGAGGATTATCGTGAAATGGAGCAAAAGATCCGGCCTATAGCGAAGGCTCTCCGGATCACAGATATTCTGGATAAATATCCCTATGAGGTTTCAGGAGGGCAGAAACAGAGGGCGGCAGTAGCCAGGGCTTTGATTACCAGTCCAAGGCTTGTGCTTGCGGATGAGCCAACCGGGGCTTTGGATTCCCGGGCTGCTTCAGCTCTTCTGTCCATGTTTGAGGAGATCAATCAGGAAGGACAGACCATTCTTATGGTAACTCACAGCGCCCAGGCGGCAAGCCATGCTTCCAGAGTTCTGTTTATAAAAGACGGAGAAGTGTTTCATCAGATTTACCGGGGAACAAAGACAACCCAGGAAATGTATCAGATGATTTCAGATACACTGACCATCCTTATGACAGGCGGTGAGACCTATGCGTAAAGGAATGTTTCTGAGGCTTGCCCTTACAAATATCAAAAAGAACCGGGGTACCTTTGTACCGTATATTCTGTCCTCCATAGGCTGTATTGCCGTTCTCTATATTATGCTGTTTATTGTCCATAATCCGGATACCCGAAACATTCGGGGCGGCAGTGATGTGGCTATGATTGTCAGCATGGGAGTTTTTGTACTGGGAGTTTTTTCTGTGATTTTTCTTTTGTTCTGCAACAGCTTTCTTATGAAGCGAAGACAGAAGGAGATTGGTCTTTATAATGTGCTTGGTATGGAAAAACGTCATATCAGCCGAATGCTTCTGGTGGAAACACTGATCACAGGCGCAGTCAGTCTTACAGGGGGCATTGGAACAGGAATCCTTGGAAGTAAGCTTGCCCTGCTGTTTCTTCTGAAGATGCTACACCTTCCGGTACAGTTTGGATTTTATGTTACCTGGGAGGGCGTGAAGATCTGCGCGGCTTCCTATGGTATGATTCTTGCTGTGACTTTACTGCAGAATCTCAGCAGGGTCCATCTCAGCCGTCCGGTGGAGCTGCTTTCCGGAAAGAGCGTCGGGGAACGGGAGCCAAAAACCAAGCTTCTTATGGCAGTTCTGGGATTTGCATGTCTTGGGGGAGGATATTATCTGGCTGTAACCACAAAATCGGTAATGGACGCTCTGGTGATTTTTCTTCTGGCAGTGCTTCTTGTTATGGCGGGAACCTATCTGGTATTTACAGCAGGAAGTATTATGATCCTGAAGCTGATGCGCCGGAAAAAAAGCTTCTATTATAAAATACAGAATTTTACCAGCGTTTCCGGAATGCTGTACCGCATGAAGCAGAATGCTGTGGGACTGGCAAGCATCTGTATTTTAAGTACGGGAGTACTTTTGATGATATCTTCTGCCGTCAGTCTGAATATGGGAATCGAAGATGCGGTGAAGTCACAGTATCCTTATGATGTGAATGTTGGATTTTATGGATATTCTTATGAGGAAGCAGAAGAAGCACAGAAGTTTATGAGAAGCGAGGCGGAAAAAAGCGGAATTCCGGTGAAATCTGTGGAGTCTGAGATTAGCCTTTCTGCTGTGGGATTTTTTGACGGACATCATTACACCTTTGATTATGGTGGGGAAAAGCTGAAAAAGTTGAAAGAACAGGAAATTATGGAGCTGGTGGTGATCCCGGAGAAATATTATCAGAGTCCGGATGGGGAAAAGATATCCCTGGAAAACGGAACCGTACTTATCTGGGGAGCCGAAGGAAAGAGTATAGATATTGGCGGCCGGGAATTTTCTGTTGCAGGAAAATTAAAGGAAGAGCCGGATATATCCGGGCTGCTGGGCGTAGAATATGTAAGTTCCATTTATCTTGTAACAAACCCGGAGACATTTAAACAGATCAGTGAAATTCAGAGAAAGGAAATGGAAAAAGGCGGCTCTATGGGGTATCGGATGAAATCTTCTCTGGGAATTATGGTAGATGGAGAGGATGACCAGGCTGTTGCCCTGAGAAATCTTTTTGACGGAAGTATTGAAAAATTCCGCAGTCAGGGATATTTCACACAGGAGGGAGAGACTGTGTCAAACCGCGCAAGGGCAGTGGAAAAAGAAAATTTCTACGGGCTGAACGGAGGACTGCTTTTTGTGGGAATCCTTCTGGGAGGTGTGTTCCTGATGGGAACGGCTCTTATTATCTATTATAAACAGATTTCCGAAGGTTATGAGGACCGTGAAAGATTTCAGATCATGAGAAAGGTAGGAATGAGCCGCAGAGAGGTACGCTCTTCTATCCGCAGACAGATCCTGATGGTATTCTTCCTTCCTCTGCTGGCTGCATGTGTTCATATTGGTATGGCCTTTCCGCTGATGAAAAAACTTTTGCTGATGATCGGTATGAGCAATGACCGTCTGTTTCTTCTGTGTACGGCAGCTACCGTGCTGATGTTTGCAGCTATATACGGGCTGATCTATATGGTTACGGCCAGAGCTTATTATCATATCCTGGAAAAGGCGGAATAAGAAAGAAATGATTTTTATTTACAATCGTCCTGTTAAAACGTATAATGAGATACGGAATAAGGAGTGTGAATAAGAATCATGGAACAAAAGACAAATAAACAACAGTTTATACGGGGACTCCATGACGGGGTCCCTATTGCATTGGGATATTTTGCCGTGTCCTTTACATTTGGAATGATGGCTGTGTCCGGAGGGATGTCGGTATGGCAGGCAACGCTGATCTCTCTGACAAATCTTACATCGGCAGGACAGTTTGCCGGACTTGATATTATGATCGCCTGCGGTTCTCTGTGGGAGATGGCTCTGACACAGCTGATCATCAATCTGCGTTACAGCCTGATGTCATTTTCTGTTTCTCAGAAGCTGGAGAGAAACCTGGCTCCCTGGCATAGATATGCGGTGGCGTTTGGCATGACGGATGAGATTTTTGGCGTCAGTATCAGCCAGCCGGGGAGGCTGAATCCTTTTTATAATTATGGGGCAATGAGCGCCGCCATTCCAGGATGGACATTAGGAACCCTGGTGGGAGCCATGGCTGGAAACATCATGCCGGGATTTATGGCAAGTGCGTTAAGTGTGGCCATTTATGGAATGTTTCTGGCACTGATCATTCCTCCGGCAAAAAAACACAGGGCAGTATGTAAGGTGGTTATAGGATCCATGGCGATGAGTAGCCTGTTTGCTTACATGCCGCTGCTGAACAGGGTTTCTTCAGGATTTGTGATCATTATCACTACGTTGGTAGTAGCAGGAGCTGCTGCATATTTCTGCCCTGTTGGAGACGGAGAGGAGGAAAAACCGTGAATCACAGTATTTATATGTATATTTTTGTAATGGCGGCAGTAACCTATCTGATCCGTATGCTGCCTTTGGTCCTTTTTAAAAAAGAGATTACCAGTCCATTTTTGAAATCTTTTTTGTATTATGTCCCCTATGCCTGCCTGGCAGCTATGACATTCCCGGCAATCCTGACGGCGCCGTCTTCGGGAATGATCGCCGGAGCAGCAGGACTTATCGCAGCTCTTATCGCAGCATATTGGGAAAGAAGTCTTCTGACAGTAGCGCTTATTGCATGTGGAGCAGTGTTTGTAGTGGAAAGAGTGCTGGAAATGATTGGCTAATAATGTCCTGTTTACAGCAGTTTTTACTATTGCATCAATGGGAATGTGTGTGATAGAATATATTATAAGTGTTTATATGAGGGTAAGTGGAAAAAACACAAGACAGGTTAAACACCTGTACAATGAATGAAAGGAATTACTGAAGTTGGATAAGGTAAAAACAGACTACGGAGAGATATTAGATGACAAAAGCCGGGATGAAGTGGAAATTGATCTTTTGGAAATTTTGAAAGCATTGAAAAACAAGATCATGTTTATTCTGGCAGCAGGTCTTCTGGCTGCCTGTATCAGCGGAGCATTTACACATTTTGCAGTTACACCTATGTATCAGTCTATGTCTAGTATTTTGGTTCTTTCAAAAGAAACCACACTGACATCGCTGGCTGATCTTCAGTTAGGAACCAGCTTGACAAGTGATTACACAGTACTGATTAAAAGTACTCCGGTTTTGGAGCAGGTGATAGAAAATCTGAATCTGGATATTTCTTATGAAGAATTGAAAGCGAAGACTACTATTACTAATCCTACGGACAGCCGTATTCTTGAAATTACAGTTGAGGATGCAGACCCGATTTTGGCAAAGAAGATTGTGGATGAGATCGCGGAAGTTTCTTCTGATTATATTGGTGATAAAATGGAGGTTATTCCGCCTAAGATTATTGAAACAGGAAAGATTCCTGTTGTAAGATCCTCACCAAGTGTAAAAAAGAACGTACTTCTTGGATTTGTGTTTGGTGCATTTGTATGTGCAGCGCTGATTGCAGTAAATGCAATTATGGATGATTCTCTGAAAACAGAAGAGGATATTGTTAAGTATTTGGATACTTCTGTCCTTGCGGTTGTTCCAGACAGAAAAGATTATGTGAACTATAGTAAACGAAGAAACAGACGCCATTAAGGTGAAGGGAGTAGCTGTTTGATGAGAAATGTTGAGATAGAGGATATAAGAAAACCGAATTATTTTTATGACGAAGCAATTAAAACATTAAGGACAAATCTTCAGTTGTCAGGAAAAAGAATAAAATCTATTCTGATAACTAGTAGTTATCCAAATGAGGGAAAAAGTGATATCTCTATCAGTCTTGCAAAAGAACTAAGCAGTATTGGCAAAAAAGTGCTTCTGATAGATGCAGATATTCGAAAATCAGCTTATTTTACACATTTTCGTGTGAACCAGGAAGTGAAAGGAATGTCGCAGTTTCTTAGTGGACAGATTGCAGTAAAAGATCTGATTTACGCCACTAATTATGAAAATTTGGATATTATTTTTGGAGGTTCACCGGCTCCTGATCCTACAAGCTTACTGGGAGATGAGATTTTTGGTGCATTTATGAAAGAAATTAGAGGTTATTATGATTATATAATTTGTGATACACCTCCAGTAGCAAATATTATTGATGCGGTGCTTGTGGCGAAATATTGTGATGGAGCTATTTTCGTTGTGGAGCAGGGAGCAGTCAGTTATCGTGTTGCGCAGAAGGCGATGAATCGTCTTAGAAGAGCCGGATGTAGGATTTTGGGTACTGTATTAAATAAGGCGGATCAGACT
>NZ_CABVDF010000012.1:0-27294 GCF_902497045.1 uncultured Blautia sp.
ACAAATGGAAAAAACAAAAGTTATATTATTAGGAACAGGTTTTATTGCACACATTCATATGGAAAGTTACCAGCGTTTCGTGCATGATACAGAGATTGTGGCTGTTTATGGAAGAAATCTGGAAAAAGCCAGAGAATTTGCACGGCAGTATAAAATTCCGGCAGCATATAATAATATAGACGAACTTCTGGAAAAAGAAGATGCAGAAGTTGTAGACATTTGTCTCCCTAATTACCTACATCATGAAATGTGTTTAAAAGCAGCATTTGCCATGAAACATGTAATTGTTGAGAAACCTCTTGCGATGACACTGGAGCAGGCTGATGAAATGATACAGGTATGCAAAAGCCGTGGGAGGAAGCTTATGTATGCGGAAGAGTTATGTTTTGCTCCTAAATATGAGAGGGTTCGTGAAATGGTAAATGCAGGAGCAGTGGGTGATCTATATATGCTGAAGCAGGCAGAAAAACATGATGGTCCTCACAGCCCCTGGTTTTATAACAAAGAAACATCCGGCGGCGGTGTAATGATGGATATGGGATGTCACGCGCTGGCATGGTTTCGGTGGATGACAGGAAAAGCCCAGGCAGTCAGTGTTTATTCAGATATGAAAACAGTATTTCATAAAGAAATAACAGACTGTGATGATAATACAATTACGATCGTAGAGTTTGATAATGGTGTGATGGGAATAGCAGAAGACAGCTGGGCAAAACCGGGTGGAATGGATGACAGGATCGAGGTGTATGGAAACAAAGGAGTCTCCTATGCAGATCTGTTCAGAGGAAATTCTGCATTGACATACAGTAAAGACGGTTATGGATATGCAATGGAAAAAGCTGGTTTCACTCAGGGATGGACATTTACTATTTTTGAGGAAGCATTTAACCAGGGATATCCTCAGGAGCTTTCTCATTTTATAGAGTGTATCAGAGAAGACAAGACACCTGCAGTCACAGGTGAAGATGGGCGAGCAGTGCTTGAAATGATTTATGCGGCTTATATATCTGCCGGAACAGGTAAAAAAGTAAAACTTCCACTGGAAAATCCGCCAAAAGTAAAATATCCCATCGAACTTTTTCTGGGGGAATAAAGAAATATGGAAATTCTGCTAAAAATATGAAATGGAGATAGGGCATAGATGTTATTAGGTCAGCCAAGATTACTAAAAAATTTAAATACGGACATTGTACGGGATTTAATTTATAAATCAGGCCCCATTTCAAAACCTGAAATTGCAGAACAGACAGCACTAAGTCTCCCGACAGTCACCAAACGGGTCAATATCCTTTTAAAAGAGGGGTGGATCCGGGAAACTGGAAGAAGTGGTGAGGGTGTAGGACGGAAAGCTGTAAAATATGAGGCGGACCGTTCCCATAACACGATTTTGCTTTTATATGAATCAGGCGGTTTTTCGGCGGCTCTTGTAGATCTCACCGGAGAGATACGGTATGAAAAAAGATATGTTTATCATAAGGAATATGAACAAAACCATCTGGATTTTTTATGCGAATGCATCAAAGAACTGATTGCAAAGGTAGAAGGTACGGTTCTTTCTATCGGTATCACAGTTCCTGGTGTGGTAAGAAGCAGCGGACTTATAAAACATATTCCGGAGATTCCGGAGTGGGAAAAATACAATCTTCAGGAGGAACTGCAGAAACGGTTTGGTATTGATGTTTTTGTAGAAAATGATACCAGGATGATGACTCTTGGATATTATGAAAGTAAACTTCAGGGGCAGTATTCGGATATGGTATATATTTATGCGGAGGATGCTCTTAGTGCCGGGATTATTATAGATGGAAGACTTCACAGAGGGAAAGACAGCTTTTCAGGAGAGTTGGGTTTTCTGATCTTTCATGATGATCTGAACAGCAGTCATGAACCGATAAACGGTCGTGGAGATTATGAAAATTGTGTAATGGAACTTCAGAAGGAAATTCAGATGAACCCTGGAAGTAAGAAATTGTTGGAAAAGTATTATGATCTTATTGCAAAAGGCATTGTCAGTGTAGGCTGTATTACAGCACCTGAAATTGTTGTGATACAGGGAAAATATATTGACAAGGCGGCTCTTGAAATAATAGAAGAAAGGATTCGTCCATATTTTCCGAAGGATGTACTTCCCAGACTGCAGATCAATACAGACAGTACCTGCTGTGCTCAGGGAATGATACAGGAGTGCGTAAGACATTCTATTGAGAAAAGTGCAAAACTGGGGAATGTTACCATAAGGGTAAATCCAAATGATTAAAATGGGGGATCAAAAAAATGAAAAGAATCATAGGAGTAAATTCCAATTGTTACCATGGATATTCCATTGAGGAGGCTATCAGAGGTGCTTCTGCGGCAGGATTTCATTATATAGAGCTGACAGCTACAAAAGGATGGACAGAACATGTATTTCCGGATCAGTCATTTCACAGGCTTCTGGAAGTAAAAAAACTCTTAAAAGAGTATAACATGACTCCATTTGCCATGAGCGGACATTGTAATCTTATGGATAGAGAACGAATGGAGGACTTTATTGAAAATATTAAGCTGGCTGCTTTTTTTGGATGTGATTACATTGTTTCTTCTGTAGGAGAGGCTCATCTGAAGGATCAGGCAGTAGCTTCCAATGAGACGGTTGCACAGCATATTTCTGATTTTATTCCTTATTTGGAAGAGTTTGATATGACTCTTGTTCTGGAAGTGCATGGGGAGCACGGAAACGGAAATATTCTGAAAGAAATTGTAAATCTTGTGGGAAATCCCAGAGTAAAGATCAATTATGATACAGCTAATGCGATTTTTTATGGTGGGGTCAATGTGGCAGATGATCTGAAAAATTGTGCAGACCAGGTGGCATATATGCATCTGAAAGATAAAGCCGGACAGCAGAAAGAATGGAATTTTCCGGCGCTGGGAGAGGGCGAGATTGATTTTTCGGAGATTTTTAAGATTCTTAAAGAAAATGAAAATAGATGTCCGTTTTCAATAGAAATTGAATTTACCAAAAAAGGTCCAAGAGATTTGAAAGAGATTGATGAGGCAGTAAAGAAATCTGCACTTTATCTTCAGCAGGCAGGATTCGAACTGTAAAATTAAAATCAGTATAAAAAGGAGAAGGTAATGAAGAAGTTAAGAGTTGGGGTAATAGGAATTGGCTTTATTGGAACTGCACATGTAGAAGCATTGCGAAGATTGGGTTATATAGATGTTGCTGCAGTGGCAGATGCAGGCGGTGGAGCGGAAAAAGCAGAAGCACTTTATGTAGCTCATGGATATGATGATTATCGGGAAATGATCCAGAAAGAGAATTTAGATGCAGTTCATATCTGTACACCAAATCATACTCATTTTGAAATGGCAATGTATGCTATGGAGCATGGATTGAGTGTTATGCTGGAGAAACCATTCACTATGACAGTGGAAGAAGCAGAAAAACTTTGTTCGTATGCAAAAGAGCACCATATTGTTACAGGAGTGAATCATTCTTTGCGAATGAATCCGCAGGTTCAACAGATGAAAGCGATGGTAAGAAACGGAGAAGTTGGTGATATTTATGCAGTCACAGGCAGCTATCTGCAGGACTGGCTGTTTCTGGAAAGTGACTGGAGCTGGAGACTGGATCCTAAAATGTCAGGAAAGACAAGAGCATTTTCTGATATAGGTACGCACTGGATCGACATGGTTGAGGATATAACTGGTCAGAGAGCAGTAGAGCTTCTTGCCGAATTTGAAATTATGCACAAGACCAGAAAGAAGCCTTTAAAAGAAGTGGCTACTTTTTCTGGAATGGCGCTTCGACCAGAAGATTATGAGGATGTTCCCATTGAAACTGAGGACTGGTGCAGTATTCTTTTCCGCTTTGAAAACGGAGCGATCGGAAGCGTGAATGTCAGCCAGGTAACTGCAGGACGTAAGAATCAGCAGATTATTTCTATCAGCGGAAGTAAGTGCGCTCTTCATTGGGACAGTGAAGATTCTCAGGAACTCTGGATCGGACGACGGGAAACCTTTAATCAGAAGGCACCGAAAGATCCTTCTATTTTATCAGAAGAGGCTTGTGGTGTGATTGGATATCCAGGAGGTCATGTGGAAGGATTTCCGGATACATTTAAAGCTCAGTTTGATAAATTTTATCATGCAGTAAGAAATAAGGATACATCCAAAAAAGATTTTGCCGGTTTTGAGGATGGACTGAGGGAGATGATTCTGAACGAAAAAGTTTATGAATCCGCGCAGAAACGTGCCTGGGTAAAAATCTGAATACAGGGGGATGAAAAATATGATGAAGCTTGGTTTACATACGGCGATTCTTGCTGACTATACGTTTGAGCAGGTAGTGGATTTTGCAGCCGAGACAGGATTTCAGTCTCTCGAGGTGTGCTGTTGGCCAAAAGAAAAGGCATCACGCAGATATGCAGGAGTATCGCACATTGATGTAGATGGAATGACAGAAGAAAGTGCAAAGAAATATCTGGATTATGCTGAAGAAAAAGGAATTGAGATAGCAGCGCTGGCTTACTTCCCGAATCCTCTGTCGGATAATACAGAGACAGCAGAGAAGTCCAGAGAGCATTTAAAAAAAGTTATTGAAGCAGCAGCGTTAATGAAGGTAAATCTGGTTACTACGTTTATTGGTAAAGATAAAACAAAAACAGTAGAAGAAAATCTGGATTTGATGGAAGAAATATGGCCTCATCTTCTTAAATATGCACAGGAACGGGGTGTGAGAATAGCCATTGAAAACTGTCCAATGTATTTTACAAAGGATGAGTGGCCGGGAGGCAATAATCTGGCTGTTAGTCCTCAGGTATGGAGAAGAATGTTTGCAATGGGACCGAATATTGGCTTGTGCTTTGATCCGTCTCATATGATCCTGCAGGGAATGAATGTGTGGAAGCCTGTGGTGGATTTTGCAGATCGTATTTTTCATATTCATTTTAAAGATCTTCAGATTGATCAGGAAAAAGTGGAGGAGTATGGAAGATTTTCTTATCCCGGACTCTGGCACACACCGAAACTTCCTGGCTATGGAGATGTGGATTTTCCAAAATTGATCACCCGGCTGCACGAAATCGGATATAGAGGTTCTGCCTGTCTGGAATGTGAAGACCGTGCATTTGAGGGTTCCATAGAAGATACTCTTGCAGGAATAGGCATAGCATATAGATATCTTCACACTTTGATGTAGGTGGTGATGCAGCTATGATACGTGTGGGCATTGTTGGTACAGGCGGTATGGGCACTGTGCATTATACAAATTACCAATATATAGAGGAATGTCAGGTTGCAGCAGTCTGTGGAAACAGAGAAAAAGCTGAAAAATGGGGAGTAAATGATTATTCCGATATTACAGAAATGATACAAAGCGAACATTTAGATGTTGTAGATATATGTACTCCTACATTTCTTCACTATACACAGGCAAAAGAGGCATTGAAATACTGCAGCGTGATCTGTGAAAAGCCTCTGTCTCTTACCAGAGCAGAGGGAGAAGAACTGATCAATACTGCAAAAAAATACGGACATCATTTGTATGTGGGACAGGTCCTTCGGTTTTTTCCGGAATATAAAGTGCTGAAACGAGTTATTGAAGAACAGACTTGTGGAAAAATGCTGGACGGTTATTTTTGGAGATTATCTGCAAAGCCGAAATGGACAAGTGGAGGGTGGCTGACAGATAAAACAAAAAGTGGGCTTCTTCCATTTGATCTTCATATCCATGATCTGGATTTTCTGGTCAGTATATTGGGACTTCCTGAAAAACAGTATTGTACCAGTTCCTGGTCAGGAAAAGACGGTATGCCGCAGCAGTATCGGTTTCTTTATGAATTTGAGTATAATGGACAGAAAATAAATATCTGTGCGGAAGCTTCGTGGTTCAATGGAGATTATCCGTGGTCAGCAGGCTATCGTGTATGCTTTGAGCATGGAGTTCTGGAATCCAGAGAGGGAAAGGCAATTCTTTATCCGGAGGGAAAAGAGCCGCAAATACTGGATACATCAGAGAAACGAAAAATTCCAACCGGAATCAATATTCCTCCAACCGGAGTTTATCTTGAAGAACTGGAGCATTTTGTAGAATGTCTGCAAAACGACAAAGATTCGGATATGATCCAATATGATCAGATACTGGGGGTACTGGGATATTTGGAGGAAATAAATAAGAAACTATAAGCAAGGGTGCTTTAGTTATAAAATGTACATGTGAAAGGAGAATCAACATGAAAAAAAGATTGGCAATGGTATTGGCACTGGGGTTAGCAGCAGGATCTCTTTCTGGAACAGCAGTAACTGTTTCAGCGGCAGAAGAGACCAGTGAGTACGTGATCGGTGTACTGGCACCGGAAGTAACCCATGGATGGGTTGCGGCAGTAGCATACCATGCAGAAAAACGCTGCGAAGAATTAAAAGAAGAAGGAAAGATCAAAGACTTTATTATTGCAACAAGTGGAAATGCAGAAGATATGACAGCAGACCTTGACGACCTTCTTACCCAGAATGTGGATGCTATTGTAGCATATCCACAGTGGGACGGCATGGAAGCCCCGCTCCAGAAAATTCTTGATGCAGACATTCCTCTGGTATGTTTTGACCTTGAATTCGATCTTGAAGGTTATTATCTGGTAACTGGTGATAATAAGGATATGGGTGTACAGGGAGCAAATTATATTCTTGATAAGATCGGCCCGGACGGAACAGTCATCGCTCTGACAGTGCCTACAGCAGGATCTGTAAACGATCTTCGTATGGAAGGATTTTATGAGCAGATGGAAAAAATTGACCAGAACTGGGAAGTGATCGAGTATGCAACAGAGTTTACCCGTGAAGCTGGTCTCGCCGATTTTGCGGATGTTCTTGTAAATAATCCAAAAATTGACGCAGTATATTCCCTGGATGATGAAACATCCATCGGTGTTCTGCAGGCAATCCAGGAAGCTGGAAGAGACGATATCAAAGTTATCACAGGCGGTGGCGGATGCCAGGAATATTTTAATATGATGCCGGAATATGAGAATATTAATGTAGCTTCTGCTACTTATTCTCCTGCAATGGTTGAAACTGCTGTAGATGAGGCTGTACAGCTTCTGGACGGTGAAACAGTGGAAGAGAAACTGATTATTCCAACAACGATTGTAGATAAAGAAAATTATGAAGAATTTCTTGATCCATCTTCTCCATACTGATAAGTATGATGAAATTTGGAAGGGCTGCCGTGTATACGGCAGCCTTGTTTGAAAGGAAAGCTGGAGGTCAGATATGAATCTGAAGATGAAAGGGATTACAAAATCTTTTGGCGCAAATAATGTACTGCAGGGAATTGATTTTACGCTTTCCGGTGGTGAAATCTGCGCGCTGTTAGGTGAAAATGGAGCAGGAAAATCCACACTTATGAATATACTTGGTGGCGTTCTGAAAGCAGATCAGGGAACGATTTCCATTGATGACAGGCTGGTTGAATTTGCGACTCCGCTGGATTCCTTGAATGCAGGTGTTGGGTTTATTCATCAGGAGCTGAACCTGATCAATGATCTTGCTGTATATGAAAATATGTTTATCAGCAGAGAAATTAAAAAGAAAAATGGTCTTCTGGATATTGAGGCAATGTGCGAGGAGACAAGGAAAGTATTTGAACGAATAGAAGTAGAGATTGATCCGAAAACAATGGTCAGAGACCTGGATGCATCTTATAAACAGATTGTAGAGATTGCACGAGCATTAATGATGAATGCAAAGCTGATCATTATGGATGAACCAACTACATCTCTGACAGAGCCGGAGATTGAGCATGTATTTACTATGATGCGGACTCTAAAAAAACAGGGAGTAGGAATTGTATTTATTTCACATAAACTACGAGAGGTTATGGAATTCTGTGATCGTTATACCGTTTTGCGGGATGGTCAGATGGTGGCACATGGAAATGTAAGCGATACCAGTATCAATGAACTGGCAAAGTTTATGGTGGGGCATGAAGTAAGGACAGAATCTCTTCGTCAGCAGCAGGAATATGGGGAAGAGGTATTAAGATTGGAAAATTTGTCTTTAGATAAGAAGTTTAAAGACATTTCTTTAGCAGTACATAAAGGGGAAATCCTTGGAGTAACAGGTCTTCTGGGTGATGGAAGAACAGAAGTGTTCCAGACAGTATTCGGATGTATGCCGGAATATAGCGGACGTATATTTGTAGAAGGACAGGAATGCAGGATTTCCAGTGTACAGCAGGCTATGGATCAGGGAATCGGATATGTTCCCAGAGATCGTAAAGAAAATGGCATTATAAAGGATATGAATATTATGGAAAACGCGTCGATCGCAGTACTTCCTAAAATGACGCGTTATGGAATTATAGACAAAATCAGACAAAAGAGAGAATTTGACGGGTTTGTAGAAAATCTCAGGATCAAGCTGGGAAAAGGTACGGATCTGATCGGAAGTCTTTCCGGCGGAAATCAACAAAAAGTGGTGCTGGCGAAATGGCTGATGGCAAATCCTAAGGTATTGATCCTGGACAATCCTACTCAGGGTGTGGATGTAGGAGCAAAAGAAGATATTTATAATATCATCCTGGAACTTGCAAAACAGGGGATTGCAGTTGTGATTCTTTCCAGTGAGGCTCAGGAGATCATACGAATCTGCAGCAGGGCAGTGGTTATGTATCATGGTACAATCCAGGACGAGCTTCATGGAGATGAAATGAAAGAAGAAACTATTATGAGGCTTGCAACCGGCGGGCACAAATAATCAGGAGGGTAAGTAATGAACGGTAAAGAAAAACAAAATAAAAATGTCCTGAGCTGGCTGGTGGGTCAGTGGAAAAATAATTCTTTATTCAGCATTGGTCTGGTATTACTTTTTATGGTTGTTCTTCAGACTCTGGCATTAAATTATTCTGCGTGCGGAAGCTTTGGAGAATGCGTAGAACTCTGGATCAGGAACTTTACAAATGTATTGAGAAATAATGCAGGTATTGGAATTATTTCTCTTGGTATGACATTTGTTATTATTTCCGGAGGCATTGATCTTGCAGTTGGTTCTACACTTGTAGCAGTTGGTGCAGTTATGATGGTGATCATGGATGCCAACACCATTGGAACACTCTCAAGATTTGGAATCACCGGAGTACCGGCATATCTGATTGCAATTGCAGTTGGGATTCTTGTTGGTCTTGTACTGGGCGGATTTACAGGATCACTTGCATCATGGGGAATGATTCCGCCTTTTATTGTTACTTTAGGAACGCAGAAAATTTTTCGCTCTGTCACTCAGCATTTTATGCAGAGTGTGAATCCGAAGGTTCCTGCACCGTTCTGTAAGCTGGCAAACGTAGAGATTGGAGGTTACATGATACTTCCGATTGTATATTGGATCATTACGGCAGTTATTCTTTATATTGTAGCACAGAAAACAGTTTTTGGACGACAGGTATATGCAGTTGGAAGTAATGAACGTACTGCACGGCTTTCTGGTGTGAATGTAAATAAAGTAAAATGTAAAGTTTATATTCTCATGGGATTCCTTGTAGCATTAACGGCAACTCTGACAATCGCACGTATCGGCTCTATGGATTATGCCAATGCAGGTGCCGGATATGAATTGGATGCTATTGCATCTGTAGTAGTGGGAGGTACAAGCTTTTCCGGAGGAAAAGGAAGTATTCAGGGAACAGTCATGGGTGTTATGACAATTGCGATCATGAATAATCTCTTGAATCTGTGGGGCGTTCCGCCATTTTTGCGGGAGGCATTTAAAGGAGCGATTATTATTATAGCAGTTCTGCTTCAGAAAAAAGAAAAAGCCTGATCAGAATCAGAAGGCAGAGGGAGGTGCGTAATGAAAAAGTGGTGTTTGGGAATTGATATAGGCGGCACCTCAGTGAAATTTGGACTATTTGATATGGAGGGAATGCTTCTGAGAAAATGGAGCATTCCAACACGAACACAGGAATGCGGAAAAAATATTCTGGAAGATATAGCGTCTTCTCTGGAAAAGAATTTGAGAATATGGGGATTTGAAAGAGAACAAATTGCCGGAGCAGGGGTGGGGGTACCAGGTCTGGTAATAGAAGATGGAACTGTTTTGCATGCTGAAAATCTTGGATGGGACAGGATAGCGGTCGCCGAAGACCTGAAAAGGCTTACCGGAATCCCAATAAAAGTAGAGAATGACGCAAATCTGGCTGCGTTGGGAGAAATATGGAAAGGAAGCGGAAAAAATTGTCACAGCATGCTTTTTGTTACATTAGGAACCGGAATCGGCTGTGGTATAGTGATTGATGATAAAATACTTTCCGGGGTATCTGGAGCAGCAGGAGAAATAGGCCATATGCATGTGGAAGATCATATGGAAAAACAATGCAATTGTGGAAAATATGGATGTCTGGAGCAGTTTGCCTCAGCTACAGGTATCTGCTGGCTGGGAAATCAGATTATGAAAAATTCTTCAGAAGATTCTATTCTGCGCGGACAGGAGATGTCTGCACGCATTGTATTTGATGCAGTCCGTAAACAGGATCTGCTGGCAGTTCGGATTGCGGAGAAGTTCGGATATTATCTTGGAAAGGCTTTGGCGGCAAGTGCCTGTATTATAAATCCAGAGCGAATTGTTATTGGCGGTGGTGTATCCAGGGCCGGGAATATTATTTTAGATTATGTTGAAAAATATTACCATAAATATGCTTATCCTCCATGCGAAAATGTAGAATTCCGGCTGGCTTCACTGGGAAGTGAGGCAGGAATTTATGGCGGAGCAAGATTAATGTCTCAGGAAAAAAGGTAAGGATGTGGACTGGGGCATCAATGGAAAGCTGATCTGCAATGAAAGGAGACAGACAGACCAGAGGTACAGTGCCTTTGGATGCCTGTCTCTTTTTGTTCACTGGAAACAGGACATTGTATATTTTTTTCCATAAATAAAAAAACAGGCTTGAAAGCTGGAACATACGTTTGTATAATGGAAACAGATACAAAAAACACTCTGAAAACGGTGCTGGGACACAGGGAAACACGAGAGGATGTATAGACTTGATGCAGATACCTATGCTATAATGAGGCACGAATGCCATGAAAACATGGCTGTTGTGACGGAGAGAACAGCAGCGAAATATATAGTAAATAAGAGGAGGAAGACTGCGGAATGACAGATCAGAGCAAGATTCGAAATTTCTGCATTATTGCACATATCGACCACGGTAAGTCCACACTGGCTGACCGTATTATTGAAAAAACAGGACTTCTGACCCAGAGGGAGATGCAGTCCCAGATCCTGGATAATATGGATCTGGAGCGGGAGCGTGGGATCACGATAAAATCTCAGGCGGTTCGTATCGTATACAGAGCAAATGATGGGGAAGAATATATTTTTAACCTGATCGATACCCCCGGACATGTGGATTTTAATTATGAGGTGTCCAGGAGTCTTGCCGCCTGTGACGGTGCGATCCTTGTTGTAGATGCTGCTCAGGGAATTGAGGCTCAGACTCTGGCAAATGTATATCTGGCTTTGGAACATAACCTTGATGTACTTCCTGTGATCAACAAGATTGATCTTCCAAGTGCGGAGCCGGATCGTGTGATCAATGAGATTGAGGATGTGATCGGGCTGGAAGCACAGGATGCACCACAGATCTCAGCTAAGACAGGTTTAAATATCGAAGATGTACTGGAACAGATCGTGGAGAAGATACCGGCACCTAATGGAAATCCGGATGCTCCTCTGAAAGCTTTGATCTTTGATTCCATTTATGACTCCTATAAAGGTGTTATCGTATTCTGCAGGCTGATGGACGGAAGGGTAAAAAAAGGAACTACCGTTAAGATGATGGCTACTGGCTTTACCGCAGAAGTGGTGGAAGTAGGATATTTTGGCGCAGGACGTTTTATCCCATGTGATGAGCTGAGCGCAGGTATGGTAGGGTACTTTACAGCAAGTATCAAAAATGTCAGTGATACCCGTGTAGGTGATACAGTGACGGATGTGGCAAATCCATGTGCAGAAGCTCTTCCGGGCTATAAAAAAGTACAGCCTATGGTCTACTGTGGACTTTACCCGGCGGATGGAGCAAAATACGGAGATCTTAGAGATGCTCTGGAAAAGCTGCAGCTGAACGATGCCTCTCTTTTCTATGAGCCGGAGACGTCAGTGGCTCTTGGATTCGGTTTCCGCTGTGGTTTTCTGGGACTTCTCCATCTGGAAATCATTCAGGAGAGACTGGAAAGAGAGTATAATCTTGACCTTGTAACAACAGCTCCTGGCGTTATTTATAAAGTGTATAAAACAAATGGAGATATGATTGAGCTTACAAACCCGTCTAATCTTCCGGATCCTTCTGAAATCGAATATATGGAGGAGCCTATGGTTAATGCAGAGATCATGGTGACTACAGAGTTTATCGGTGCGATCATGGATCTTTGCCAGGAACGCCGCGGACAGTATATCGGTATGGATTATATGGAAGAAACCCGTGCTCTTCTGAAATATAAGCTTCCTCTTAATGAGATTATTTATGACTTTTTTGATGCCCTTAAATCACGTTCCAGAGGCTATGCTTCTCTGGACTATGATCTTTGCGGCTATGAACGCAGTGAACTTGTCAAACTGGATATCCTTGTAAACAAGGAAGAAGTAGATGCGCTTTCCTTTATTGTACATGCAGAAACTGCCTATGAGAGAGGGCGGAAGATGTGCGAGAAGCTGAAAGAGGAAATTCCCAGACAGCTTTTTGAGATCCCTATACAGGCAGCAGTGGGAAGCAAGATCATTGCCAGAGAGACTGTCAGAGCCATGCGCAAGGACGTACTTGCCAAGTGTTATGGCGGTGATATCAGCCGTAAGAAGAAGCTTCTTGAAAAACAGAAAGAAGGTAAAAAACGTATGCGTCAGGTCGGAAATGTAGAGATTCCGCAGAAGGCATTTATGAGTGTTCTTAAACTTGATGAAAAGTAAGCAGTCCCTGATGGATAAAGAAGGTAAAAAAATGAAAAAAATCACAGCAAAAAAAATCACAGTCCTTTCCGTTTTGTTTCTTTGTGTTTTTTTGTCCGGCTGCGGCTGTGGAAAGAAGAAAAAAGACCCGGCAGGAGAGCAGGTTCTGAAGATCAGTATTACACCGGAGCCTTCTCCTACGCCTAAGCCGGAAGAGGTAAATCAGGATGCTGTAGTAACAAATGGAAATATTACGATGGTAAATGAATATCTGACAAAGCAGGGAAGAAGTACAGATGAGGAATAAAGAAAGAATCCCTTTGGAGTTATATGTCCATATACCTTTCTGTGTGAGAAAATGCGAGTACTGTGATTTCCTTTCCGGACCAGCAGGAAAGGAGACACAGAAATCATATGTGCAGGCTCTTTTAAAGGAAATACAGGGAAGTGAGGATGCTCCCGACCGGGAAATCGTTTCAGTATTTATTGGAGGAGGAACGCCGTCTCTGCTGGATGCATCAGACATCAGTGAGATCATGAAGATGCTGAAAGAGAAATTTGTTTTTTCTGATCATGCAGAGGTTACCATTGAAGCGAATCCGGGAACCCTGACTCTGCAGAAACTGGAGACTTACAGAGAATCCGGGATCAACAGGTTGAGTCTGGGGCTTCAGTCTGTGAATAATGATGAACTTCGTATGTTGGGAAGAATCCATGACTTTGAGGAATTTCTGGAGAGTTATGCGCTTGCACGCAAGGCGGGATTTGACAACATCAATGTGGATCTTATGTTTGCAATTCCCGGTCAGTCCAGAAAAGGATGGGAGCATAATCTCAGAACAGTAGCTGAGCTTCAGCCGGAGCATATTTCTGCCTACAGTCTGATCATAGAGGAAGGAACACCTTTTGCAGAAAAAGAACTGGATCTTCCGGATGAGGATACAGAATATGAAATGTATGAGGATACGTCCAGAATCCTTCAGGAGTATGGATATGCTCAGTATGAGATATCGAATTATGCCAGAGACGGCTATATATGCGCACATAATTCCGGCTATTGGAAACGGACAGAGTATCTGGGGCTGGGACTTGGTGCAGCCTCTCTGATGCCGTGGAAAGGCGGCAGAGCCGGACTCCGATTTCATAATACAGAGAATATGCAGGAGTATCTGCAGTGGAGCGGCTGTCCGGAAAAAATACGAAAGAATGAGATTCTGCTGTCTGTAAAAGAACAGGAGGAGGAATTTATGTTCCTGGGACTTCGGATGACAGCAGGTGTATCTGAAACTGAATTTTATAAAAATTTTAAGGTCCCTATAGAAGAAGTTTATGGAGAAGTGCTGGAAAAATACAGATCTATGGGACTTATGGAAAAAAATAAGGACTTCTGGCGATTCACCCGTCAGGGGATCCATGTGAGTAACCAGATCCTGGCAGATTTTCTGCAGGACTGATGTGATCTGATATACAGGAAAGAAAAATGGAGGGACAAATGGCTGAACATAACACTGGAAAAAAGTTTATCAAGATCCGTGGAGCAAATGTAAATAATCTGAAAAATCTGAGTGTAGATATTCCAAGGGATGAATTTGTAGTTCTCACAGGTGTCAGCGGATCTGGTAAATCTTCTCTGGCATTTGACACGATCTATGCAGAGGGACAGAGACGTTACATGGAATCCCTCTCTTCGTATGCGAGACAGTTTCTTGGCCAGATGGAAAAACCGGATGTGGAGATGATCGAAGGACTTCCTCCCGCAATCTCCATTGACCAGAAATCTACCAACCGCAATCCGCGTTCTACTGTAGGTACAGTAACAGAAATTTATGATTATATGCGTCTTTTATATGCCCGGATCGGAATCCCGCACTGTCCGAAATGTGGGAAAGAGATCAAAAAGCAGACGGTGGATCAGATGGTGGATCATATTATGGCTCTTCCTGAACGGACAAGGATACAGCTGCTTGCTCCGGTAGTCAGAGGGCGCAAAGGAACGCATGCAAAGCTTCTTGACCATGCCAAAAGAAGCGGATATGTCCGTGTGCAGATTGATGGAAGCCTGTATGAATTATCAGAAGAGATCAAACTGGATAAAAATATCAAACATAATATAGAAATCATTGTTGACCGTCTGGTGGTAAAGCCGGGAATCGAGAAGAGACTGGCAGATTCTATTGAGACGGTCCTTGACCTTGCAGACGGTCTTCTGATGGTCGATACAATGGATGGAAATGTTCTGACTTTCAGCCAGAGTTTTTCCTGTCCGGACTGTCAGATCAGTATCGACGAGATCGAACCAAGAAGCTTTTCCTTTAATAATCCATTTGGAGCCTGCCCGGATTGTTTTGGTCTGGGGTATAAAATGGAATTTGATGAGGATCTGATGATACCTGACAAATCCCTGAGCATCCAGCAGGGAGCTATAGCAGTGATCGGATGGCAGTCCTGTACTGATAAGGGAAGTTTTACCAGAGCAATCCTGGATGCCCTTGCAAAAGAATATCAGTTCAGTCTGGACACCCCTTTTCAGGATTATCCTCAGAAGATTAAGGATGTGCTGCTCCATGGCACAGACGGACATTCTGTAAAGGTTTATTATAAAGGTCAGAGAGGCGAAGGAGTCTATGACGTGGCGTTTCCTGGACTGATCAAAAATGTGGAACAGAGATACCGGGAAACCGGATCAGATGCCATGAAACAGGAGTATGAATCTTTTATGCGGATCACTCCCTGTAAAACATGTAAAGGACAGCGTTTAAAAAAGGAAGCGCTGGCAGTAACTGTCGGTGATAAGAATATTTATGAGCTGACAGCTCTTTCCATAGAAAATCTGAAAAAATTTCTTGAAGAACTGAAACTGACTGAGCAGCAGGAACTGATTGGCAGACAGATCCTGAAGGAGATTCGTGCCAGAGTAGGATTTCTTGCGGAGGTAGGACTTGATTATCTTTCTCTTGGAAGAGCAACATCTACACTGTCCGGTGGAGAGGCTCAGAGGATACGTCTTGCAACGCAGATTGGCTCCGGTCTGGTAGGGGTAGCCTATATCCTGGATGAACCCAGTATCGGACTTCATCAGAGAGATAATGACAAACTGCTGAAAGCGCTGATGCGTCTGAGAGATCTTGGAAACAGTCTTATTGTAGTGGAACATGACGAAGATACTATGCGTGCGGCAGACTGCGTGGTGGATATCGGACCGGGAGCCGGAGAACACGGTGGAAAACTTGTCGCCATGGGAACTGCAGAGGATCTGATGAAAAATGAAGCGTCCATTACAGGCGCTTATCTCAGCGGAAAATGCAGTATTCCAGTACCGTCAGAGAGAAAGAAGACCTCAGGGTGGCTGAAGATCCGGGGCGCCTCAGAAAATAATCTGAAGAATGTAAATGTGGATATCCCTCTGGGGATCATGACCTGTATTACAGGTGTCAGCGGATCGGGAAAAAGCTCCCTGATCAATGAAGTTCTTTATAAAACCTTGGCAAGGGATCTGAACCGTGCAAGGATCATTCCGGGAAAACATAAAGAGATACTGGGGCTGGATGCGCTGGATAAGGTGATCAGTATCGACCAGTCGCCAATAGGCAGGACGCCCAGATCGAATCCTGCCACATATACAGGTGTCTTTGATCAGATAAGAGATCTCTTTGCATCTACAGCAGATGCAAAGGCCCGGGGATATAAAAAAGGCCGGTTCAGCTTTAATGTAAAAGGCGGAAGATGTGAGGCCTGCAGCGGCGACGGGATCATCAAGATCGAAATGCACTTTTTGTCGGATGTCTATGTTCCCTGTGAAGTATGTAAGGGGAAACGATATAATCGTGAAACTCTTGAAGTAAAATATAAAGACAAAAATATATATGATGTTCTGAATATGACAGTGGAAGAAGCACTTACATTTTTTGAAAATATTCCTTCTATCCGCAGAAAGATCCAGACACTTTATGATGTGGGGCTTTCCTATATCCGTCTGGGACAGCCCTCTACAGAACTTTCCGGCGGAGAAGCACAGCGTATCAAGCTTGCCTCAGAGCTGAGCCGGAGAAGTACCGGAAAGACCATTTATATTCTGGATGAACCTACAACAGGTCTTCATTTTGCAGACGTCCATAAACTGGTGGATATTCTGAAACGGCTGGCAGAGGGAGGCAACACTGTGGTTGTGATCGAACATAACCTTGATGTGATCAAAACCGCGGATTATATTATAGATATGGGACCGGAAGGCGGAGACAGAGGAGGCACGGTTATTGCTCGGGGAACACCGGAGGAGATCGCAAAGGCAGCGGAATCCTATACTGGTCAGTATGTGGCAAAATATCTGAAATAACAGAACAAACATGAAAATAGATTTTTCTGCAGATATCGGAATGGCAGAAGACGATCGGAAAGGAGGGCGTTATGCCTGCAAGTGATATTGGTATCGACCTGGGGACAAAGAACTGCCTGGTTTATTCTACAGGGAAGGGACTTGTGCTTCAGGAACCTTCTATAGTGGTATATGATAAGGATACGGAAAAAATCAGAGCCATAGGTGAGGAGGCCCGCCAGATGGCCGGTCATGTGACTTCCAACATGGAAGTGATACGTCCGATCCGTCAGGGCGTAATTGTTGACTTTAATGTTACAGAAAAAATGTTGAAGTATTTTATCACCAAGGCAATGGGAAGCCGGGCTTTTCGAAAACCCCGCATCAGCATCTGCGTTCCAAGCGGAATTACAGAAATTGAAAGAAAAGCAGTAGAAGAGGTTACTTATCAGGCAGGTGCCCGTCAGGTATTCCTTGTGGAAGAGCCTATTGCAGGGGCTATCGGTTCCGGCGTGGATGTGACAAAGCCCTTTGGAAATCTGATCGTGGATATTGGAGGCGGTACAACAGATGTGGCAGTGATCTCTCTTGGAGGCGTTGTTGTTTCTGCTTCTGTAAAAGTAGCAGGAGATGCATTTGATCAGGCAATCCTGGAGTATGTCCGCAAGACACACAGTCTTTTTATCGGCGAGGATATGGCGGAAGAGATCAAGATCAAGATCGGCACAGCTGTGGAGGAGGCCAATCCTCAGGTGATGGAGGTAAAAGGCAGAAATATCATGACCGGACTTCCGAAGCAGATTAAACTGACTTCTGAGGAAGTACGGGCAGCACTGAGAGATGCAACCGGGCAGATCGTGGAAGCGGTACATGGAGTTCTGGAAAAAACACCTCCGGAACTGGCCGCTGATATTGTGGACAGAGGAATCGTTCTGACCGGAGGCGGCGCCCTTTTGAAAGGGATGGATGTACTGATAGAACAAAAAACAGGCGTAAATACTCTGACTGTACAGAATGCTATGAATGTGGTTGCAGTAGGGACAGGAAAATACGCCGAGATCATGGCAAGAATGGATGAGTAGTGATATGAGTGAATGTGTGACCGGATACATTGATCATGTTATCTTCAGAAATGAGGACAATGGATATACGGTCTTTGTGATGAAAGGAGTGAAAGGTCAGGAGGAACTGACCTGTGTTGGAAATTTTCCGGTGCTCAGTCAGGGAGCCACTATAGAAGCATCAGGAAGCTATATCAACCACCATATTTACGGGAAACAGTTCCAGATCACTTCTTTTGTAGAAAAAATGCCCGAGGATGCGCTGGCGATGGAGAGATATCTGGGATCCGGCGCCATCAAAGGCATCGGTGCGGCTCTTGCTGCCAGGATTGTCCGTCATTTCGGAGAAGATACCATGAGAATTGTGGAAGAGGAACCGGAACGGCTGGCAGAGGTAAAAGGGATCAGTGAAAAAAAAGCGCGGGAGATCGCTGCACAGACTGCCGAAAAGGCAGATATGCGCAAAGCGATGATGTTCCTGCAGAAATATGGTATTTCATTAAATCTGGGTGCAAAGATCTATCAGAAATATGGAGATTCCGTATACAATGTTCTGCAGGAAAATCCATACCGTCTGGCAGACGATATCAGTGGAGTGGGATTTAAGATCGCAGATGAGATCGCAGGAAGGATCGGTATCCATACAGATTCGGATTACAGAATCCGAAGCGGAATGATGTATACTCTTTTACAGGCATCAGGAGAGGGGCATGTGTATCTTCCTCAGGAAGAATTGTTTGGACGTGCATCGGTGCTTCTGGGTGTAGACTCTTCTTACATGGAGAAACATCTGATGGATCTTGCAATGGAAAGAAAAGTCGTCCTGAAAGAAGAGGGGGACTCTGTTTTGGTCTATCCCAGCCGTTTCTATTATCTGGAATTGAATACAGCCAGGATGCTGAAAGAATTGAATATTCTCTGCCCTGAGGATGAAGGGTTTGTTCAGCGGCGGATCAGACAGATTGAAAAGGAAACAGGGACTATCCTGGATGAAATGCAGAAAAAGGCAGTGACCGAGGCCGCCAGCCACGGTCTGTTTATTTTAACGGGAGGTCCGGGAACCGGAAAGACTACGACGATCAACGCTATTATCCGCTTTTTTGAAGGCGAGGGTGTTGAACTCCGTCTGGCAGCGCCCACAGGCCGGGCGGCTAAGCGTATGACGGAGGCAACCGGATACGAAGCACAGACCATCCACAGGATGTTGGAACTAAACGGTCTTCCGGAGGAAGAAAGAGAAGGACAGGCAGTCCATTTTGAAAGAAATGCAGAGAATCCTCTTGATGCAGATGTTATCATAATAGATGAGATGTCTATGGTAGACATCAATTTAATGCATTCGCTTCTTCTTGCAGTGACAGCAGGCACAAGGCTGATTCTTGTGGGAGATGAAAATCAGCTTCCCAGCGTAGGACCTGGAAACGTTCTGCGTGATATTATCCGAAGCAGAGAGTTCTCTGTGGTCGAACTGAAGAAAATTTTTCGCCAGGCATCAGAAAGTGATATTGTAGTTAATGCACATAAGATCAACAGGGGAGAACAGGTTACCCTCAGCAATAAAAGCAGGGATTTCTTTTTCCTTAAAAGACAGGATGCGGATATTATCATCCGGGTGGTGATAGCTTTGATCCAGGAAAAACTGCCACGATATGTAGAAGCAAAACCTTTTGACATCCAGGTACTGACACCTATGAGAAAGGGACTTCTTGGAGTAGAACGTCTGAATCAGATCCTTCAGCGGTATCTGAACCCTCCGGATTCCTCTAAAAAAGAAAAAGAGCTGGGACAGGGGCTTTTTCGGGAGGGAGACAAGGTAATGCAGATCCGCAACAACTATCAGCTTGAATGGGAAATCAGAGGAAGATACGGAATTCCCGTTGACAAGGGAGTTGGTGTTTTTAATGGCGATACCGGGATCCTGAAATCTATTAATGAATTTTCGGAGACGGCGGAAGTAGAATTTGAAGACGGACGATGTGCTGAATATTCTTTTAAACAGCTGGAGGAACTGGAACTTGCCTATGCGGTGACCATACATAAATCCCAGGGGTCGGAATATCCGGCAGTGGTGATCCCTCTTTTGTCCGGACCAAGGATGCTTCTAAACAGGAATCTGCTTTATACTGCGGTGACCAGAGCGCGGAAATGCGTGACATTAGTAGGAAGCGAAGAAACATTTCGGGAAATGATCAAAAATGAAAAGCAGCAGAGACGCTACAGTTCTCTTGACGTGCGTCTGAAAGAGGAGCTGTAGGATCCTTTTTCATCGGGGAGAAAGGAAATTCAGTGAAAAAGCTTATTCATGTTTTTTTAAATGTTCTGTATCCCAGACATTGTCCGGTCTGTCACAGGATACTGAGAAATCAGGCGGATCTTGTATGTCCGGAATGTGAGGATGGATTCCGCAGAGTAGGCGGCCATTACTGCCTGAAGTGCGGAAAACCGGTAAAACCTCAGGAGGAATACTGCGCAGAATGCCGGGGGCGTAAAAGAAGCTTTGACAGAAACCGATCGGTATTTCTTTATGAGGGAAAGCTCCGGCAGTCTCTGGTACGATATAAATATTATGGCGCCAGGGAGTATGGAGACTTTTATGGAGTATCCATCTGCAGGTATATAGGAGAAGAGATACGAAGGTGGAATCCGGATGTGCTGATCCCCATACCTCTTACTTCTGCAAAACTGAGAATGAGAGGATTTAACCAGGCAGGATATATGGCAGACCGCATAGGAGAAAAACTGGAAATCCCGGTGTCCCATGATATTTTGAAAAAGATCCACGAAACCAGGTCTCAGAAAAAACTGAATGCAGTGCAGCGCAAACAGAATCTGAAGGATGCCTTTTATGTAAAAGAGGATCTGCGAGGATTCACTGTGGCGGTAGTGGATGATGTATACACTACAGGGAGCACAATGGAAGCAGCGGCTTCATGCCTGAAAGCGGCAGGGGCTGAAAAGGTGTATTGTATTACACTATGTACGGGGCAGGGATGAGAAAAACCATAAAAATACTTTTCATGCATAGTGATATATGATACAATTAAAGTACTATGAATAGCTGTGTCTGTTTGTGGAAAACAGATATAGAGGAGAGTTCAGACAGGCTGTCTGAGAATGTATGTTTGATTGAGGAGCAGATTATGATCAACGAGGAAAAGGTAAAGATAATGACAAAGATTGCCATGTATGAGCAGGGCAAAGGCAGGAAATACCTTCCGGTCAGCAAATATTACAGGAGTGATTATATTGGTCTGGCACTGATCAAGAATTTCTTTCTTGTAACTATTGGGTACATCATGGCTGTTGCAGCTGTGGCCGTTTACTTTGGCGAATATCTGATGGAGAATCTTCATAAGATGAATCTGGTTTCTATGGGAGTCTACATAATCGTTGGTTATGTGGCGGCACTTGTGGGATATTCTATCCTGACATATATACAGTATTCTGTGAAATATTATAAAGCGAAAAAAAGCGTGAAAGAATATTACATACAGCTTACAGAATTAAGCAAGATTTATACACGGGAAGAAAAAAGAAGCGCTGGCAGAGGAACAGCAGGAGGTAATCGAAAATGACAGCATTATTGGAATTTAAACAGAAGATCAAAAGCCTGTATTCAAAATATGAGATGTATCTGCAGCCGCTGATAAAATTTGTTCTGGCGCTTATATATTTCGTATGGATCAATTCAAATATGGGATATATGACAGTTCTGGATAATATTTTCGTTGTCCTGATCCTGGCACTGATCTGTTCGATACTCCCATCTGGAATGATGATATTTACCGGCTATGGACTGATGGTGGCTCACAGTTATGTACTGGGCATTGATGTAGCTGCTTTTATGCTTGTACTGATATTGTTTATGCTGATCATGTTTCTCAGATTCAGCTCCGGCCAGAATATCGTTCTGGTTTTGACACCTATGGCATGTGCCTTTGATCTTCCGGTACTTTTGCCTATTGGATGCGGACTGCTTGGAAATGCACTTTCCGCTCTTCCGGCGGCAGGCGGAGTTATTATTTATTATTTTATAAGATTCCTCAGAACGCAGTCCCAGATCCTTCTGAGTGCAGACACACAGATTTTTGACAGAATCACTATTCTGGCAGACGGTCTGATGAAGAATGGTGAGATGTGGCTTACACTGGTTGCGTTTGTTGTTGTTATTCTGGCAGTAAACCTGATCAGAACAAGAACGTTTGATTATGCGTGGCATACAGCTATTGTAGCAGGCGGAGTCATCTATGTTGTGCTTATGCTTGCAGGAAGCAGCATGATGGGTGTTTCTATTTCTGTAGTGCCGATGATCATTTTTGCAGTGGCAGCGGTTCTGATCGGACTTGTTTTGGAGTTTTTTGTGTATGGAGGAGATTATACTCGTACAGAAAGACTTGAATATGAGGACGATGAGTATTATTATTATGTGAAAGCAGTTCCAAAGGCTCTTGTAACAACCTCTGAAAGAAGTATCAAGAAGATCAATGCAGAGCCTGTAAGAGAAGAGCGAAAGCAGACGGAACGAGTGGTAAAATATAATGAACCACTTTTTCAGGGAGAAGAAGCTCCCAGAAGGAGAAAAAAAGAAAGTCCGGTACAGGACGAGGAAACAGTAATACGGAAACCCATTGTAGATGATGTGGATTTTGAGAAAAAACTGGAAGAATCACTGAAAGATCTGTAACAGGATCGATCTGCTGACTGAGGACGCGTCGGATAGAAAGGAGAGGCTATGCAGAACATCATAAGCATATTGGACGGGCATCTTTCACGTATCAATATGCCCAGTGTCAATATCATTGATGTAATTGAGATCCTTTTGATCTCTGTCTTTGTATACCAGTTTATGGTGTGGATCAAGTATACCCGCGCCTATACCCTCCTGAAGGGACTTCTGGTTATTGCCGCTTTTCTGATTGTTGCCTATATTTTTAAAATGAATACGATCCTCTGGATCGTGTCGAAACTGGCCAGTGCCTTGATCACAGCAGTTATCGTCATTTTTCAGCCTGAGCTCCGCAAAGTAGTGGAACAGCTTGGACAGAAACGTATTATGGCTTCCATTATTCCTTTTGATGTGGGAAAGGAAGTACAGGAACGTTTTAACGACAGGACGATCAATGAACTGATCAAGGCCTGTTATGATATGGGAGAAGCAAAAACAGGAGCGCTTATCGTTATTGAACAGACGAACCATCTGGACGAATTTGTACGTACAGGCATTACTGTGGATGCTGTTCTTTCCAGTCAGCTTCTGATCAATATTTTCGAGCATAATACTCCGCTTCATGACGGGGCGGTAGTTATGCGGGGGAACCGGATTGTTGCAGCTACCTGTTATCTGCCGTTATCTGATAATATGGAACTGAGCAAACAATTGGGTACCAGACATCGTGCAGGAGTGGGAATCAGCGAAGTGTCCGATTCAGTAACGATCATTGTTTCAGAGGAGACCGGGCAGGTTTCTGTAGCCCAGGACGGAGTACTGGTACGGGATATTACTTCCACTCAGCTTAGAGATATTCTTAAGAAAGCACAAAATAAAACTATTATTGACAATAATCGACTGAGACAGTTTTTTAAGGGGAGGTCAAAGCATGAAGGAAAAACTGACAAATAATCTCTCTCTGAAGATTCTTTCTCTGATCGTGGCAATTCTTGTATGGCTTCTTGTTATTAATGTAGATAATCCTATTGTGACACGATCCTTTGTTGTTACAGACGTTCAGCTTTTAAATGAAGCATATATCGATGCAGACGGAAAAATGTGCATGAGAGATAAAGAGCAGGAGCCTATCCGTGTAACAGTCAAAGCACAGAGAAAAGTTCTTGATGATCTGTCTGTGATGGACATCCGGGCCGCAGCAGATTTACAGCAGGCAGTAAGCCTGGATACAAATCCGGTGATGGTTCCTATTTCTGTCACAATAGGCAGAATCCCTTCGGAAAATATCCAGGTCAGCCCTCAGAATCTCAGTCTTCATATTGAAGATAAAGAAACTCAGGAGTTTGTTGTAAATGTAACAGTTGGAAATAATTCAAAACCGGAAAAAGGTTATGAGATCGGAACACTGGAGTCAAGTCCCGAGAAAATCAGGATTACAGGACCGACTTCGCTGATTAATAAAATAGATAAGGTAACAGCATCTGTTGATGTGAATGGAGCAACTTCGGACGTAATAAAGGAAACAGAGGTTACGGTTATAGATAAGAATGGAGAGGAATTCAGTGCTCAGGATATGAGTTATCTGAATGTATCCAAGGTTTATGTAACTGCACGCTTGTGGAAGGTGCGTACTGATGTTAAGATCAGTGCGGAATGCTCCGGAACACCGGCAGACGGATATCAGGTGGAAAGCGTTACCACCACTCCAAATGTGATCAGTGTATCCGGCAGTGATCAAACGCTGAGTGCGCTGGCAGAACAGGGAAATACGATTTCTATTCCGGCTGATGTTATTGATATTTCGGGCAAAACGAAAGATTATGAGGAGAAAATAAATATCTCGGATTATCTGCCGGAAGGTTTGAAGCTGATAAGTGACTCCAGTTCGGATGTTTTTGTACATGTGAATATTCTTCCGGAGGGAAGTACGGTATGTGACATTCCCACGAAGAATATTAAGGTTAAAAATATGCCGGAGGAAATGCAGGTTACGTTTGATGCAGCTCAAATAGAAGTTCGTGTCAAGAAAACAAAAGAAGAACTGGAAAATCTGCAGGACAAGGAGATCAAGGCATCTATAGACCTGAAAGATATTGAAGAAGGCGTTTATGAGATTCCGGTAGACATTCGTATTCCGGAAGGCTATGAACTGGTAGATGAAGTCAAAGCAGACATAGAGGTTTCCAAAATTTCAAAAACGGAAGAGAATAGCTAAACAGGAGAAAAATTATGCTCAGTCAGAAGATTACTGTCAATAATCCGTCGGGACTGCACTTGCGTCCTGCGGGTACATTGTGTAATATAGCAATTAAATACCAGTCTCTGATCACATTCACATATGACGGAGGCACTGCAAATGCGAAGAGCGTCCTCAGTGTACTGGGAGCCTGTGTGAAGTGTGGAGATGAAATCGAACTTATCTGCGAAGGTGCAGATGAACAGGAAGCAATGAAAGCTATGGTCGATGCGATCAGCAGCGGCCTTGGTGAATAAACAAAGAGTAACAAGTGGTGTGGAAAAGAAATAAGGAGGAAGTACGTTGAAAAAACGAGTAGTGGCAGTTTTGTTAAGTCTGACCATGTGTTCGGCAATGGTTGCGGAGACAGGGGCAGCAGCGATAGCAGAGCCTTTTGCAGAAGTGGTAACTGAAGATGCGTTTTCAGATGAAGTATCTGATAATGCAGACGGGCAGAATGAAAACGGTGAAGTACAGACAGAAGACCCGGAAGGATCAGACGGAGGAAGTATTACGATTGAAGATCCCGACTCAGAAGATGCAACAGGCAATGGAACTTCAGATAATACAGACGGTGAAATTACAGATAATAACACAGGAGGATCTTCGGATATGGAAGCTTCTCCTGATGGACTGGATCATTTAGAAGAGGAATTTTCTGACGGTCTGTTCAGTTCAGGAGATAATATGACTGAAACAGAACAGCAGGCTCCGGTCCTGGAAGAAGAAAATACCGAAGCCGCCGCAGCTTCTTTTGAATCAGTAGATGAAGAGGCACATAAGGCCACTCTTCTGTATACCCGTTGGAAACAATTTGGTAAAGCATGGAAACTGAGTAAACTTCCAAAAGGAAAAACAGTACAGGAAAATACAGCTCCGGATACAGGTGATGTGCAGCAGCCCACTGATAATACAGAAGCCACAGAGCAGGAAATTCCGGATGATACAGCAGTACCAGAGGTGCCTGCTGATGTAATGACAGTACCAGAGGTACAGGGAGAGAGCGTTGTCCAGGATACAGCTGTTACTAAAACTGTGGAAGTTATGCCGGAAGAAACTGCAGATGAAGGCACTGCAGATTTTTCAGATGAAGCAGCAGTTGTACCGGAAACAATACCGGCAGAGCCGGAAACTGTACCGGAGACAGAAATAGAAACTCAGACAGAGGAAACGCCGGCAGAAACTGCCGGAGCTGCGGTAGAATATTACAGAAAGACCATGGTAGAGGTTACAACCGTAGACAGCAAAGGAAATCAGCTTGCAAAGGGTATTTATTACTTTGATGGAAACGGAAATATGGTAACCGGAAGATTTCTGATGCGAAAAGGAACAGCCGGATACACTGAGAGCAGTGACGGAGAGTATTATTTCATGGAGTCTTATAAGACCAGTGTTTCCAATCCGGATACAGCAGCTGGAAAAAACCTGACTCCTTATAACTCTGATTTTGGTCAGATGAAGAGTAACTTTTGGGTAGGTCGTGATCTGAATAAGAAAACACAGTACCGTTACTTTGGCGATAATGGCCGTTACAAAAAAATGCCGGCTGGGGCATATAAGATCTTTAACAATAAAGATGCACTTTACTTTGCAGATGCCAACGGATATCTTGTTCAGAGTAAAATGACAAAAGGAGCCGATGGCTATTACTACTATACCAATAAATTTGGTCAGGTATATACAGACCGTCTGATCAAGATCCAAGGCTACAGATACTACTTTACCAGCAGCGGAAAACGTGCTACCTGGAAGAATCGCTGGGTACGTCTGGGAGCAAATACCAAAAATCGTTATTACTACTTTGGAAGTGTTGCAGGACGTGTGCAGGAAAAGAAAGGTATTCAGAAAGTTACTGTTAACGGTAAATTTGTTGGATGGTTCCTCTTTACTTCTGGCGGCAATAATGTTCAGAATTACTGGTCCAAGGACAGATATTTCCTTCCTGACGGACGTATGGCCAGCGGTGTTACAAAAGTAGGTAAGTACTATTACTTCTTTGAGCGTTCTTCTACAACCAAGTATCGTGGAAACAGATATAAGGGAACCTGGATCAAATATAATAATAAATATTATTATGCAGCAAGCAACGGCGTCCTTGCAT